>JAQYWN010000631.1 GCA_029379265.1 Rhizonema sp. NSF051 | reverse complement strand
CAGATGCGGACATTCAAGTATATGTACCTCCAACATCTCAAGACTTTGACTTAGTAGAAAGAATGGGGCGAGATGCTACCAGCCACCTCGTCGTTGGTGTTCCTGGGGCAGGCAAAGGACTTTTGATTAGCAATGCGATCGCTTCAATAAAACAGCACCATCCAGAAATAACAACTTTCTACCTTGATCCAAAAAATGATCCCAAGGAAAGCGGTTACTTTTCCAACGGAGTTGATTTTATTAGAAGGGCTGATGCTCGTACAATGTCACCATCTGCCTGTATTGAATGGGTCAAAGAATGTATTAGAGAGTTTGAGGCAATACCCAGCGATAAGTTGTTAATTTTTGATGAGTCAACCCTTGTCTCATCTAAATTTAAATTAGGTAAAGAAGGCGACTGGATCAAAGATAAATTAATTGGATATGCCAGTGCTGGTGATTCGATTGGTTTAAGAATTTGGATAGTAGCTCAAAATGCACATACTGATGATTTAGGTATTAGTGGAGGAGTCCGCTCGCAGTTTGTTCCCATTGCCTTGATTAGTTCAAAAAACATTGCTGCACTTGGCGCATTGATGGCAACTCAATTTATTCCTAAGAATCAAAAGTTGAGTACTGATGAAGTGGAAGAGATTATTAGGAAATCAGAAGTTAATAGGGCTGTTTACCACGGTGGTGTTAATGAATGGTTTCCAGCAAGACGATTGCCTAATCCATCGGGATATGATCGCGACAATAGAAAGTTTGAACGTGAATCTTTTGAAGATAATGCTGGTGTTGTGGATAGTATTGAATCTAAGTTTAAGCATGAATCCCCTACTATAGTTGCTGAAGTTTTGAAACCAAGCTCACTATCAGAACGCTCGCAGCAAGTGCTTGACTACTTCAATGCCGCCAAATCAAAAGAACCTAAAACACTACGGGATATGAAGAAAGCGGACAGACTTGCTGGGCTTGATGACGTGCTTCTAATTATCAGTCTGACAGAATTAGTTAACGCAAACCATCTCAAATTTGATGAAAAAGATAGCTGGTCAAAAATTGACTGGTGATGCCGTGATGCCGTGATGCCGTGATTTTCTCCAGAGTGCCCAAATACCCCCAAAATAGCCACGGCAGAGCCACGGCACCACGGCATGGCATCACGGCAAAATCACGGCATTCCTTACGCAGCATGTGCCGTAGCCACGGCAGCAGTCACGGCAGTCCACGGCACCACGGCAAACCACGGCAGCAGTCACGGCAGGTGCGATCGCTGCTCACGGCATCAAGTTTTTATTAGTAAATGGCAAGGAGTTTATATTAGTGGATAAAGTTCAAGGCTTTGCTTGCGGTTCAATTCCGCGCTCCACTTTGCCAGTATGGTTCTGGCTTAATACAATAAAATTAGGAGAATGAACATGACATCATACCAGGCGAATAAAGTCCGCTCTGAATATTCTAAAAGCGTCTACGATGTAACTACATTACTTGGTGTCATCAATGATTCCATAAAAAATTACTTTGTGCTTTCCGAACAGAATCGTGTTCTGATGTGTGGAATCTTAACGCTGGCAGTTGTTGTTAAGCATGGGTTTGACCAATATTTTGAAGAATCGGATATTGATAAGGCAACTGTAGAAGACTAGGAGTGATCGCCGTTCATATTGGAATGAACCATGAAGTACAAAATAAAAAAACCACCAAAGCCAAGATTCAAAGCTTTTCTATTTGTAGAAGATGAATTGTATGAATTACAATCGTTAGCTTACCATCTTGGTACAGCATCGAGAACAAAAACAAAGATTGAAAGTACGAGAAAGCTGGCTCTCAATCAGACCAATATTGTTCACTGCCATAACCTTCTCATTGAGGCTTTACAAAAAGCTAATCAAGAAAAATCTCAAAGGATTGAAGAAGCGATCAACTAAGAGCGATCGCTGTACAAAATAATAAAGACTCGTGACATAAGCCACGAAGCTTTATTATTTTGTAGAATGAAATAACACACGCGGGTAAAAACATGAAAACGGCTAAAATCAAACTTCAAGATTCAATCGTTGACAAACTCTTTGATTCTTTCGCCAGACAATATCAAACTAAAGAAGGTAACGCCAAAATTCTAAAAACATGGCGGAGCTTACAGAAGGATCATCAAAACCCTGTGATGATTTGTTGCTACAAACATTCTGATAAATCCGTTGTTGACATTATGGGGTCTGATTATAGCGAGATTGAACAATTCATTACACCAGGAGATAAAAAAGAATATCAAAATATTTACAAGGAATGCAAAAAACAAAACTTCATAGCTCTCATATGCATGTCAGTTGACCCTGAAAGCTTCAATCTTTTGTCTCCAATCGAGATAAAAAAACAACTGCCGGAAGACTACAGCTACCAGTTATTCGGAGTAAAAATCTTTTAGGTAATCAAAAACCCTCTGTCAATTGACAGAGGGTAATAACACGCGGATTAGTGGGACCAAGAAATATACCAGTCAGCACTGGCACGACGATATAAAAAATCACATATTATTCCGTATATTCTAGCAGATTGTAGCAGATTGACAGCGATCGCCAACTCAATGTATACTTAAAAATAAAAACACCAAGGTTAGTATTGCAACGAGATATGTGTAAAAACCTGCAAGATGCTCCTAAAAGGCTTGATTTCTCGTTACCAAACACAGTTTTTTGACAAGGGATGTAGCAATTTATCAAACCTTGACAGGGTAAGGGTTTTCAGTCCATTTTGCAGGAAATTACATACATCTCGGCTCAACCTCTAAAACACGTCATCAGCGCCTGAGTACGAGGAAGTTATCACAAATAAGGAGAATTAGGACAAAGTTTAGGTTGTAACGGTTGCGTGTGGGGTGGGCTTCCATCGTCGCACAAGCTTTAGGCTATACCAAACACGTTATTTGCAACAATAACTTCAGGCACAAGGTCAAAAGTAAGCACGCCAGATAAAGCTTTCCAAGTCGCGCCGCCAACAACTCCATCAGCCTTAAGCTTAGTCTTAGTCTGAAATTTAACTACATTTGTTGTAGTTTGCGAACCAAAAACCCCATCAATGGCGTACTTAATTGAAACACCAGCAGTAGCTTCTCCTGATTGTTCGACATCTTGTGCCAATAATGTCTGCAACAGCTTTACATCGTTGTTATTAGCCCCTTCTTTTAAATTTGTTCTTTGGGAAACCCAGATTGCCCGTTGTAAACCCGCTTGGGTTTCATAGCCAACAATCCCATCGGCAGCTAAGGCGTTATTTTGCTGGAATTTGATTACAGCCGCTTTGGTTTGCGTGCCAAATGAGCCATCAGCCGCACCTGTATATATATTGAGTGTTTTCAAGTGCTGTTGCAGTTTAGTAACTTCTGCACCTGCGGAACCTTCTTTGAGAACGACAAAAGCTGTAGTAGTCATATTGTTGATTTATGTGAAAGAATATACTCCAGCAGAAGTATACATTACTACTCTTGGTGGCTTAATAAATTCCAAAAGTTTTAATATTGCCCAGCAGAAAGACGATCGCCCTTGATTACCCCCACAAAGAGGCAAAAAACGTAGGCGTAGTAATAGTTTCAGGCGATAATCGGCTAAAGAAAACGGCACAGCGATCACTACCTAAAATACTACAGTTTTTTTGCTAAGAAACATGACACACCATCTGAAAAAGGTGTGTTTTTTACTAGGGCATATTTTTGACTAACAAATGGCTGAAGTGCTTGTTAGCTTTAACTTTTAGCCGGACAGCCCTTTATTGTATTAGTTAATATATACTAGCGAGCGCTGTCCGGCATGTTGATCCGTACTACAAAGCTGTCATTTTGATGTTTGTACTACATTTTGGTACTGCTGTTGAGTTTGGCAAGTCCCTCATTGCAAAATCCTCATTTATCATTAAAGAGCAAAAATGATAAACGAGGATTTAATATAGGTATATATGCTGTGTAGTGAAACAGCGATCGCACACCAAAACAAAAATAGGAGTTTATCGTCCGAAACTATTGCTGGGACAGCGTTTAAACCTCACACCCCCCTATATGATTACTATATATTGTATGGGGGGGTGTGAGGTGTATGATAAAAATAAAAAACCGATTTGTACTTACCAAAAAAGCCACCAGAGTTCAACACGTCTCGGTGGCTTTTTTGGTAAGTATTTTAGTTACTTAAATCCTCCTCAGTACTTAAGATGAGTTGGTCGGGGTACAAATCATGACATTTCAAAAAATCTGTTACTTGACGGATATCCTGAGTCCAGAGCATTAAATGTAAACCGGAATAAATACGAAAGTCTTTTACCCCAGGCTCAATACCACGATCAATGGATAGATTGAAATGACACCGAAATGCAATCTCTTTGAGTTCACGAAAAAGGTTGGTTTCAGATTTGAACCGCTTCAGCACATCGTCAACTAAATCTGCTGCTGTACCAGGGGTAGTGTTACTAGGGGGCGGTGTAGCGATCGCATCAATAAATTCATCAAGTGCCTGTTGAATTCTTTCTCTGGACTCACCTCTTTTTGAGACACGCCAGTATCTTAGGATGTGATCTCGAAAATGTTGTAGTGACTCTTTGCTGTTGGTGTATTGCAATGTTTTCTTGAGGCGTGAAACCTCAGCCTCTAATTCTTTAAGGCGATCGCTATTCGTTTCATCTTCATCACGCCTAAGAGATTCGCTATCCCTTAGGCGGCTAATTCCCCCAAGCGTTGCTCGACACCTGTTATACGATCTTCTATTTTCGTTTGTAGCAATGCTATACGCTCATCTATTATCTGCTCTATATTGCCGCTATAAGGCAGATCAGGCTTCTGCAAACGATTTCCAGCAACATACCACTTAACAAATTCTAATAGGACAGAGGAAGCGCTAGCGTTTTCTTCCTTGGTTGCCATTAAAAAAGCTTCCCAAACTTCTTCATCAAGTCTAAATGTAGCTAATTTACTCATTTTATAGACGTTGTTGCTATACATTTATCTAGCATATCCAACCTAAAGGTTCTTGTATAGCTATTTGTATATAACTTTTATTTATAGCTTCTACTGTGTGTATAGCTAATGTATATATTATTG
>JAQYWN010000630.1 GCA_029379265.1 Rhizonema sp. NSF051 | reverse complement strand
TTTATATGTACTATAGTAAAAATTTGTACCCCCATAAAGGTTTGCTATATAACCAAGGAGTAATGCCATACTTAGACACTTTGATGTGGCAGCGATCGCTTCAGACAGAGCGCATGAATAACTCCAACTTGGACGACGTGTTAATCTTACTAGAGCATCCACCAGTCTACACTTGGTCAAAAGAACGCAGTCTGGAATTTATCAAATTTGACCTTGATCAGAGTGAGTATGAGGTACATAAAGTTGAGCGAGGCGGCGAAGTTACTTACCACTGTCCTGGTCAACTTGTCGGGTATCCTATTTTGAATCTGCAAAATTATTGCAAAGATCTCCACTGGTACTTACGACAACTTGAATTAGTGTTAATTCGCGTACTGGCAGTCTACGGGTTGCACGGAGAGCGCATTCCCTCTTTGACAGGTGTTTGGCTCGAGGGGCGTAAAGTTGCCGCAGTAGGCATCAAAGTCAGCCGTTGGGTTACCATGCACGGCTTTGCGTTAAACGTTTGTCCGGATATGACAGGATTTGAGCGCATTATACCCTGCGGTATTTCAGATAAACCTGTAGGCAGTTTAGCTGAATGGATTCCCAATATCACCTGTGAGGAGATACGCCCTTATGTTGTACAGTCTTTTTCTGAAGTCTTTGAGATCGAATTAGTCGAGTCTGAATCGCCGTGTCACGACAATTATTAACTTCTCATTACTTCTAATTACGAATTATCATCATCCTTCTTCGGTAGAATATTTCCTGAGTAACTGGATATAGTGCGTAATCTAATATATATATAATTGTGACGATTAATATTTCGCAAAAGTCAACTGAAACCTGGCGTGTGAATTCCTTGGCAAATCCGGATCTATATACACCATCGTTAATACCCTTGAGAGAACGTGACTGGAAAGCCTTGGTAGAACTGTTTGATCGCGGCGACTACGATGAAATTGAAGCCGACATCGATAGAAAACTACAATTGATGGTACCTGAACCACCTTGGGGAGAAGAAGATCCGTTTGATTTCTTGCGAGAATACCTTTAATGAGTAATGAGTAATGAGTGATGAGTAATGAGTGCGGAGTGCGAAGTGCAGATAGTACAGCTACGTGTTAAACACGTGGGATGAAAAATTAAAACTCATAACTCATAACTCATAACTCATTACTCATGAGGCGACTGAGGAAAGCACGCAGGCGATCGCTTTGAGGATTTGAGATCACTTCACGGGCGGAACCTTGTTCTTCCACAATACCTTTATCTAAAAATATGACACGATGGGCGACTTCACGAGCAAATTGCATTTCATGGGTAACAACCACCATAGTCATCCCCTCGGCTGCTAGTTGCTGCATGACTTGCAACACTTCACCAACAAGTTCCGGATCTAAGGCACTGGTTGGTTCATCAAAAAGCATAATTTGAGGGTTCATACACAAACTCCGGGCAATAGCGACTCGTTGCTTTTGCCCACCTGAAAGTTGTTCGGGATAAGCAGATGCTTTGTCAAAGAGTCCCACTTTTTCCAGATACTTCCCAGCTAATTGGGCACTTTCTTTGGGGGATTTTCCCAAAACCTTACGCGGGGCAAGTGTTAAATTTTCCAACACACTGAGATGGGGAAATAAGTTAAACTGCTGGAAAACCATGCCGACTTGCGTTCGTAACTGCCGCAGTTGCTTATTGTTGAAACTAGGTTGCGATAAATCAAGATCGTTTACGACTAAACGTCCACCATTAATAGTTTCTAAGCGGTTGAAGCAACGGAGTAGAGTGCTTTTGCCACAACCAGAAGAACCAATAACTGCAATAACTTCTCCCCGATGAACTTCGCCAGTGATTCCTTTAAGGACTTTTAAGGAACCAAAGTCTTTTTCAAGATTTTCAAAAAAAATGACAGAGTGAGAAGTGTTCATTTGTGGTAAAGGGATCGATTGCACTACAGTTGATTTTAACGAACGGAAGATACAGCAACGGAGGAAAAGTATGGTGGGATTTAGGTTTGGAAGTTGGTGGCGCTTTGTTTTAGTTGTGGGATTGTGTTGTCTGCTGCTTAACAGTTGTAGTTCCGACAACCATGAGAGTGGTACTGGAAAAACGTTGAAGGTAGCCACTGAACCAGCTTTTCCACCTTTTGAGTTTCAAGGACAAGGTGGTGAGTTGCAAGGCTTTTCCATTGATTTAATGAGAGCGATCGCAACTGCGGCTAATTTTCAAGTTAATTTTCAAAGTATACCTTTTGACGGTATTATCCCAGCATTGCAAGCAAAAACAATAGATGCGGCGATTAGTTCGATTACAATCACCGAAGCACGAGCTAAAAGTGTGTCCTTCTCGCGTCCCTATTTTAAATCGGGGTTGGCGATCGCTATCCGCCAAAATAATCAAGATATTACTGGCTTTGATAGTCTAAAAAATCAAAAAATTGCAGTACAACTTGGCACAACAGGTGCTTTAAAAGCTAAAAGTATTCCCGGAGTCCAAATTCGCAGCTTTGACTCTGCACCTTTAGCTCTACAGGAATTGAGCAACCGTAATGTAGATGCCGTGATTAATGATTACCCCGTCACCTTATACGCAATCAAGACGGGTAATCTCAACGGAATTAAAGTATTGAAGCAACAGCTTACACAAGAATACTATGGTATTGCCACAGCAACAAACTCACCAAATCTAGCGCTGATAAATCTCGGCTTAGCAGAGGTGCTAAAAAATGGCACCTATACTCAAATATACCAAAAATGGTTGAATGTAAAGCCGCCAGTGTTACCAGATAAAGCACCATTTCAGAAAGAATCTACCCAAACTGGTAGTCCAATCGCCACCTCAATTGGCGTCATTTTACAGGCACTTCCCTTCCTCCTACAAGGAGCGTTAGTCACACTTGAAATTACAGCATTTTCTATTGTTCTTGGTTTGATTGGAGGTTCGCTACTGGGAATTATACGTCTTTCCGATATCGCCCTAGTGCGTTGGCTAGCAAGAGCGTATGTAGATTTTTTTCGAGGTACGCCTTTGTTGGTGCAAATTTTCATGATTTACTTTGGCATCCCTGCCGTCATTCAAGAACTTGGTTTTACCTTCTCCTTTGATCGCCTGAGTGCTGCAGTCATTGCTTTAAGTTTGAATAGCGCTGCTTACATTGCAGAAATTGTCCGTGCTGGTATTCAATCTATTGAACTTGGGCAAGCGGAAGCTTCACAATCACTCGGTTTCAGTTCCGTACAAACGATGCGCTACGTAATTTTTCCCCAAGCTTTGCGGCGAATGTTACCACCACTCGGGAATGAATTTATCAGTATGCTAAAAGATACTAGCTTAGTTGCGATTATCGGGCTTGAAGAATTGTTCCGCAAAGGACAGTTGATTGTTGCTGAAAACTACCGGGCTTTTGAGATTTATCTAGCTGTGGCTCTCGTTTACTTATGCTTAACACTCCTGTCTTCACAAGCATTTAGTTGGTTAGAGACACAGATGAATCCCATTAAGCGCCGCAAAGCAAAGGTGTGATAATTATAGTTCAGGCTATGCCCAAGAAAATTAGAGAACTGAAAAGTTTGTTGCTACAGGCAGGATTTACATATCAACCCGCTAAAGGTAGTCACAGTAAATGGATTCATCCAAAATTGCCCAAAGCCATCATTATTCCTGGTAAGGATGGAAGTGATGCCAAACTTTATATAGAAAAGCAAGTCAATTACGCACTTGAACAGCTTCAGGAAATCGAAGACAAGGAGTCAGATGCATGAAATATACAATTATGATTCAATGGTCAGATGAAGACCAATGCTATGTGGTTTTACTTCCTGAATTTACCGATATAATGCAGCCTTGTACTTACGGAGAAACCTACGAAGAAGCACTCAAAAATGCACGAGAGGTACTAGAACTCTTAATCGACACAGCTTTGAAAAACGGTGAAACTTTACCAGAACCTAAAACATTAGAACAATCATTCCATGCGGCGTAAATTCAGGTTCTGCTTACATTGCAGAAATTGTCCGTGCTGGTATTCAATCTATTGAACTTGGGCAAGCGGAAGCTTCACAATCACTCGGTTTCAGTTCCGTACAAACGATGTGCTATGTAATTTTTCCCCAAGCTTTGCGGCGAATGTTACCACCACTCGGGAATGAGTTTATCAGTATGCTAAAAGATACTCCTCTTGACAAAGTACTTTTGGCTTCATTTGTTGTATATCGCCCAGTACAATTTTGAGTTCGTTAGTCGTAAATTTGTAGTATTCTGTCAAACTACCAATAGGGTAATTAAAGTCGTGATAGCGGTGTTTAAAATACAACTCTACATTTCCCCTATGTTCCCAACTACCTAAAACTTTAATAACTGCAATTTGGTAGTGCGCCAGCAAATCTCTTTCTACTTCGGCAACTCGCTCTTTAATAGGTCTTTGGGTAACTCCTATCTTATACAAAGTCCCCTTGTTTGTTTGAATTTCTAAAAAATATAAAGTGCATAAGAGAATGCGTTTGAGTTGAGCGCAGTACAGTTTTAAATCAATAAGTCTGTGTTGTAAATCCGCAGTATTTTTGTGAAGTGCGTGTTTATAGACTAGCTCTAGCTTCAGTAGCTTTTTGCTCAACAGTGGCTCTTGTACTTCATTAAATAGCATTAACTCTAGCGCTCTAACAGGTATTTTACCCAAGTTAGTAAATTTGTGTTCTGAGGGGAGTTTATAGACATTTTTTTGTAATAATCCCGCTTTAATTAAACCTGGAAAAACCAATTTAGAATCAATCGGATAGTTTTTAGTTCCGTACTCATTCCAGAGCAGTTTTAGTTGAGCTAAATCTTTACCCGACAAATGTATATTGAAGTTATCGTACAGTGGGAGAACTGGAAATTCTTGGTTAGCTATCGCACGGCAAGTTTCTTCAGTATGTGCAAAGTGATGCTCTTTTATCTTGCCTTTTTTTGCAGTTAATCCACTCTGACAGTAAGGACACTTTAATGAAGTCTTTCCCTTACCAATGTCTTCAATATATATTAATATTCCATTTTCATTTATACCATATTTCAACCAACTCATCAACTTTCTACCTTAATCATTTTAACTGTATATAGT
>JAQYWN010000629.1 GCA_029379265.1 Rhizonema sp. NSF051 | reverse complement strand
GCCCCTCTATCCCCCTCCTCTTTCACAAGTAGGCTGGGGGTTCACTTGCGAATGACCGGTCAACTACTGTGGCTGGATCGAGATGAAGCATTACACAAGCACACACGGGTAAGAATATACTTTGGCGATCAGCATGAATTGCGCTTTGTTGATCAGCGCACGTTTGGTCAAATGTGGTGGGTTCCTCCAGGAGTTGAATTAGAAAGCATTATGACTGGGTTGGGAAAACTAGCAGTAGATCCCTTCTCACCTGAATTCACGGTTGAGTATTTGGCTGATAAGATTCAATGCCGCCGTCGTCCGATTAAAACAGCCCTACTAGATCAGTCAGTGGTGGCGGGGTTGGGTAATATCTATGCTGATGAAGCACTGTTTCTGAGTGGAGTGTTACCGACAACTCTTGGTATTAATTTGCAGCGAGAGCAAATAGAGCGTTTGCACAAGAGTATCATACGGGTGTTAGCTGATAGTATTGAGGTTGGTGGTACAACTTTTAGTAATTTTCTAAATGTTAAAGGCGTTAACGGTAGATATGCCGGGATTGCGTGGGTTTATAACCGCGCAGGCGAACCTTGTCGAGTTTGTGGTACAGCAATTCAACGGACTAGGTTAGGTGGGCGTTCAAGCCACTTTTGTACTCAGTGTCAACGCTAAGCAAATAAAAATATCAAATTAAAAGTCCGAAAAATTGCTAACGAATGATGCAATATAAGGTATAAAAATTAATGGCGCTATTGGAGGCGGGCAACGCAGATAAGCTGTACGCATCTAGTAGCACACTTACACGTCATTAGTCATTTGCAAGTACTAATGGCTCCTGTTGTTGCGACTGCCCATCCCATACATAGAAGAAATGGGAAGAAGAGTCACCCTTTTTTGAATGCTTAAGGCTGTCCTTAACAAATTTAGTGAGAAGAAAATAGCCGTAAGATACAATCCTGAGTAGAACAACCTAAACACTAAATAAAAAGGCGAACTTATGGCAATCAAAAGAGGAGACTTGGTTCACGCTATCCGCGAGAAGTTGGAAAACAGTCTAGAAGCACAAGCTAGTGACTCTCGTTTTCCTTCTTATTTGTTTGAAAGCAAGGGCGAAGTTGTAGATATCAAAGATGATTATGCCCTTGTGAAGTTTGGGAAAGTGCCAACGCCAAATATTTGGTTGCGTTTGGATCAACTAGAACAGTTTAAATAAAATTCAAGCATATGAATGATTCCCCTTCGTCCTTAGTTTCGTGTCATTCGCCGCGTGTCACTATCGTCGGTACTGGTAAAGTTGGCATTGCCCTAGCCCAACGCATTGCTGAAAAAAACCTGGCAGATGTGGTGTTGTTGGATATTGTTGAAGGAATGCCTCAAGGATTAGCGCTGGATTTGATGCAGGCAAGGGGAATTGAACTCCACAATCGCAAGATTATTGGCACAAACAATTATGCTGATACATCTGGTTCTGATGTAGTCGTCATTACGGCAGGTTTTCCCCGCAAACCAGGCATGAGTCGGGATGATCTGCTGCTTATTAATGCCAAAATTGTCGTGGAGTCAGCAAAGCAAGCGATCGCTCATTCTCCTGATGCTATCTATATAGTTGTCACAAATCCCCTAGATGTGATGACTTATTTAGCTTGGCAAGCAACGGAATTACCAAGCGATCGCATTATGGGTATGGCTGGCATCCTAGACTCTGCTCGCTTTCAAACCTTTATTGCAATGGAATTGGGAGTTTGTCCTAGCGATGTCAACGCGATGGTATTGGGCAGCCACGGTGATTTGATGGTGCCTTTGCCACGTTATTCTACTGTCAACGGTATTCCAATTACAGAATTGCTAGATGGATCAACAATTAACCGTTTGGTAGAACGAACCCGTAATGGTGGGGCAGAAATTGTCGGACTAATGCAGACAGGTGGGGCTTTTTTTGCCCCCGCTTCTTCTATATATGTAATGGTGGAAGCAATTTTGCTCAATCAGTCTCGCTTGTTACCAGTCTCGGCTTATCTCCAAGGTGAATACGGTTTAAAGGATATTTTTATCGGCGTTCCTTGTCGTTTGGGATGTAGTGGCATAGAAAGTGTACTGGAATTGAACCTCACCGATATAGAAATGAATGAATTACGTGTTTCTGCTCAAGCAATGCGTAAAACTATTGACAACTTCATCTAGATTTTTATCACGCATTTACAAAAATAAAAGGCAGTAGATTTAAGGACTACTGCCTTGCCTGCTATTATTCAGCCTAAAAAACATATGTGTATCAAAACCTACACATATAATTACTCTTTGACGCCAATCAGCCGTAGTTCTGATCCGCCGGATCACCGTATGGATCTTCGCTGGCTGGACGAACATCGCCATATCCTTGGTCTGCTGGGTCACCGTATGGATCTTCGCTTGCTGGGCGAACATCGCCATACTGTCCATACCCACCAGGGTTGCCGTACCCTTGATCTGCAGGATCGCCGTATGGGTCTTCACTTGCTGGGCGGACTCCGCGATCGCCGTAATTTCCCTCTTCATCGGCGCGCTCTTCGTCCCCTCCGCCGATAATTTTCCTTAAAAAATCTCCTACCATGATTCAGTCTCCTTATTATGTTCGTGCTGAACTTTACCGTGTTCTTTTTTTATTTTGGGTCACTACTCTCGCTTGAGAGTTAGTCTTATCCTTCAAAGAAGTCTCTTGGCATGACTGAAGGAAAGAATTTACGCAGAAACCGAGTTTATTAAACTTCAGGCATCGTTCAGCAGTTTAATAGAAGCTAAAAACCTGATTTCTCATCTAATATGGACCTCCTGAGGGAGCAACATCTCTTAAAGTACGACCGCCAGAACTTCCGTTATATCCTTGAAAACCTTGATACTGTTGCGCTTCCGACTGAGGAACTTGAATTCCTCCTTGTGGAGGTTGTACCCAAACAGGCTTACCATTAGAGTCGCGGTAATAGACACGTCCGTTCTTAGAAAGATAGTACTTACCCTGCGATCCCTCTTTTTTTGCATTCTGATGCTGTCTGTACAGGTAGTAAAGTGCGGCGGCTCCCACCAACGTAATCCCCACTTTCTGACCCGTACTCAATCCCTTTTTAGCTTGAGGTTGATCTGCATTACTCACAGTCCTACCAGAGGCATTATCAACAGGTGGCGGTGCAGCAGTGCGAGAACCTCCTCCACCGCAGCCATTTAGCAGTGGAACTGTTAACAATGCCGAAAGGAATATCGCTAGCGGAAACGAAACTTTTTTAGTTTTTGGATATATTGTGTTCATTATTTTTCCTCACCCTGCCTTTGCTGAAAGCCATTCTGTGGTTAAAAAAGTGCTTGAATTCTTAGGCTTAAGAGAATTCTTACTAATTGTTGGCAATAGCTTAGGTACACCTTAACTATCACTATATATAGTTTTCCCATTTTTTCATCCTGCCTTTGAGAGAAATCCCACTCATCCAAAGGAAATATAGTAATCCGCGCTGAAATTGTCAGAGAATTCACCCTCTAGACCACAGCCGTCTCCCCAAGACATCGGGGGGGCTACAGTTAGGTTGCAGCTTTCCGCAAATTTTCACCAATGATTTACAGATGTTTTCACGCTCTATGAACCACACCGTTGGTAAGGGCGAACAGCCGTGACGCTCGTTCGCCTTTGGCGTCTCCCCTTGGGAGAAGACTCGCTAACGCCCCTACGCTTGAAAATTGCTGTAAGTAGGTCGGCACAAATAAATTTATGTTTGTAGTTGCGCTGACCTCGCCCTAGATATCAGCGAGGTCAGCGCGACTACCAACCTTTACAGAAATTTATCTAGTTTGGTTTTTCTCTGTCGATTTACTTATTTATTAATGCGGCTAAGTTAGGGCTGCTCGTTTTAAATTGCCTACTGTGTAAAGACGCACTGTTTGAAGCCTCTCTACATGGGTTGGGAGTAGATAAATTATCTTAACTGAACCGTATTGATTTATGTATTGGGTTGATGCTGAGTGAATAAAATCAGATAACGCTTGTATCAATTTATCTACGAATATATTTTGTATAAAATTTTCAGCCAATATAAATAAAGAGCTATGCTCGTAAGGTAAGTAAATACAGAGCGATTTATATGGTGTCAAAAAATACTGTACAGACTACAGAAGCTCAAGCAACAACTCGTCTGCTTCTGGCTCTATGGGATTTGGGAGGAACAAAGCAAGAAGTTAAGAAAGGTGAACTCACCAAACGAATCGTATCCAAAGGCAAAAAGATAGCAGATTACCGAGACATCTTTGAAAAATTAGAGAAAGAAGGAGCGATCGCAATCTCCAAAAAAGGCTACTCTCTCGAATCACCTACGGGGGTAGAGGTATTAGGTGAAGGTTTGAAAAGTCCTGAGCTTAGGTTTGACGGGACTATTGTTGGCACTTGGGTAGCAAATGCACTACTGAAGTGGATTAGCGATCAAGATGGTGCTGTAACTAGTGCAGCCGCACTAGTCAACGGGGTGAAGAGTAGTATTACGTCTTACGACGAGTTTGAGAAAGTCGCTTTAGAAGCCTATGACAGACTGAACCAAGACTTTAACCATAATAACCTGGTACCAATTTATAAAATTCGGCGGGAGATAGGCGATCGTCTGAGCCGTGAAAATTTCAACAATTGGTTACGTAAAATGCAAGTCGAAGACATTTTTATACTTCAAGGTGGAGAAATGCCAGACATTACCTCTGACAAAGCTGAGGATTCAATTTCCACTTCATTAGGTGAATTGCGCTACTACGCTACTCGCTTAAATTCCTAAAGTTGCCGTTCTTTCTTTTGCAGTTACCTACCTCACACAAATAATGACGTTTTACTCTCCTATTGAAGACCTTAACGCTGCTATTCAAAGTTACAATCCATTCCCAAGACTTGCTATTGTCAGAGAACAAGATGTTTGGGATCACGAGTTCCCCGATGTCACCACTTTGAATGCCCACGCCTCTGATGCTATTTTTCAATCAATAGAGCAAGTTTGTATTGGTTCAGAAAAGGTGACTTCACTTCTCATAACTGCTAGAGCGCTGGTCAAGTAATCATTGAGTCCGGGTGGTTGGTGACTGTGAGCGGGTTGACGAGAG
>JAQYWN010000628.1 GCA_029379265.1 Rhizonema sp. NSF051 | reverse complement strand
TGGTGGCCAGAAACAAGCAACAATTTAACTGTGTGCATTT
The DNA here is from genome assembly GCA_029379265.1 of Rhizonema sp. NSF051. GTDB lineage: Bacteria > Cyanobacteriota > Cyanobacteriia > Cyanobacteriales > Nostocaceae > Rhizonema. The sequence continues at coordinate 5,039 of JAQYWN010000628.1, read as the reverse complement.
AACCGGATTTGATATGACTCCATGTCCCAGCCCATCCCGGAAGATGTTCTAAAACGTGTTTTGGCCGAAACCATTTAGGTAGAGGTTGATAGGTTAATTTCTGTCCTTGATAGAGCAATCCACCTAAAAAAGGGTAAGTTCCAATAAAGGAAACAATAAGTGGTTGAGTACTAAGAATGTAAAAACCGTGAAACAACATAAAAAGTTTTCATCCTTCCAATTAAAGTAGAGGGATTTCATGAAACGTATCTACAAATTCTTCTTGAGAAGATTTTTTCGGGAAATGCCGCCAGAAGTTACTAAAAAACCCTTCATAAGATAACCACTCTTGCCACAGTTCGCGACACTTGTATTGCAGTTCTACAAACTCTTGATTTGAAAGATTGTTGTGAAACTCTGCCACTCTTTCAGCAATTTGCGGTAAGTCTTTTTCGTCTAACCAAACACAATATTTTTTCCAGTCAATTTTGAAGTCATAAGATAGGACACAATCAGTATCAACAAAGATGGGAATGCGGCCAAAGCAAAATGTTTCAAACACCCTGAGAGAACTGTTTCCCCAACCACGGCAGCAAAGAATGTAATCACTTTCAACCATATTCTGGACATATTCGAGGCGTAGCTTGAGCTTTTTCTCAGAATCGTTGGTATCACCATAAAATACCATGTTGTCGCGAATTTTGAAATTTGGATCAACGAGCGGACTGTCGTTCAGATACTTCAATGCTTTATATCGTAAGTTATATCCCTCATGAATTTTATAGGATGAACCACCACTTGCGAGCATTGCCCCCTGACGGATCAGCTCCTTCAGTTTTCTTGACAAACTACTTTGAGTCGCATAACCATCAAATCCCACAACAGGCTTTTCTTGTTTCTGCCGAATGGGAAGTTTATTTGCCAAATAATATTGAACTAGGTCTTCGTATAATATGGTAAAGATAAAATCCTTAGGTTGTCGTTGAGAGCCTATAAGACAGAAACGAAAAACAAAAGCATCCTCAATGGGAATTTTTTGATGGGAAATATCACCACTATAAAAAATTGCAATTGGCTTTCCAGCTTGTTTGACCCTTTGGGCAAATTGAATGCCTAAATCCAATGCGGATTTATTAATTTTATCTTTCCATGAATGTCCTGTGACATCTACCCAGTCAAAGGGTAAAACAGCAATATCTGCTTCTTCTAAGGAAGACATTTCAAATAGCGAGTGACTGATTTTTGCATAATTTGCAAGTCTTTTCTCCCACGGAGGACGATCTTCCTCTGTTTGTTCTAACCAGAAAGGTTCCAGCATCAAGGTTGGACTACTTCCTTCCGGAAGATACCCCTGATCGGAAAATATTTTTAGTTTCATTTGATAAGAGTTGATTTATTGTTCTATTTCCTTGCAAAAAGCAGGCGATGCACTCAAATTTTTGTAACCAATAACTGCACGTAGGTAAGGTAAAATCCAATAAAGAAACCAGAAAGAACCAGAATGTCGCCTGGTGAAAACAGTCCATGCCTTAATAGGAAAACCTTTGGGTTGAAGCGCCTTTCTTAAGCGATCGCCAACTGCAAGCTTAGTATCCACCCAGCTTCCTCGAACGGGATTTTTACAGCAAGCCCCGATAAATCCAGGTGCTATCCATATTGAACAACCCAACTTCCTCGCCCTTAGTCCGTAATCCATATCTCCTAAACTATGGATGAAAGCGGAATCTAAATTTCCAACTAAATTGGTAACTTCATTGGGAATGAGGACGCAATTGCCGTACATTGTGTCGCACTCCTGAATTTCTTGAGTGGGCGGTAAAAATTCATATTTATTGGAGTACCAGCGCGAAGATCGTACAGCACCACCATAAGTAGGTTCGCCTGTGACGGCATCTTGCGTTGAACCAACAATTATAGAGTTGGGGAAACCTTTCTCTGCTAAGGAATGATCAGCTTCAAACAATTTGTTTAAGGCATTCGGGTCAAGTATTGTGTCATCATTGAGCCAAAGATAGTAGTCATAAGTCTGCTTCAAAGCTTCGGCAAATGCCAGTCGCATTCCTCCTACCCAGAAAAGGCTGCCATTGCCTTTGAGGATTTTGACTGCTGGATAATTTTCCTTAACTGCATCTGAGGTGCCATCTGAACTACCATCATCAACTAGGTAAACATCAAAAGTAAAATCCTGTTGATAAAGCGCTCGCAAACAAGCTAAAGTTTTCTCTCGTCTGTTGTGGCAGGTCATCAGCACAGCTAAATTGATACAATCCATCTTATCCTCCTCAAAAGTTTTTTGCTTTTTCAGGCAAGTAGGGGTGGGCCGTTCGCCCCTACCCTGATTTTCAACCTGCCATGTTTGCTTCACCTAGTACCAAATGTGAATTTTTTCTCATGCGACTACACTCCAAGGCAGATGAAAAGGCTATGGATGCCTGAAGTGTCCAAAATATACTATTTGTTGATAGAAATGTTTTTGCTTCACTGAGATTTACAGTAAGCACAATTCCCATATATACCAGCATCCAAAAACTCTCTACCGTTTGAGTTGATATCAGCAATTTGATAATTCTTTGGATCACCAAAAACATATCAATTATAAGTAGTGTTAACCCGATTAAACCCAACTCCAAAGTAATTTCTAAAAAGCCATTGTGAGCGTGAAATTTACCCTGACTAGTCATTTCATCAAATGCTGCCCAGGTATTTTTAATGATGTAACTACCTGCATCTGACATCCAGAAACCCGCATATCCATAACCCAGCAATGGTCTTTCCGAGACTTTTTCTATCACTAGAGTCCATAATGGTATGCGCCCATTGAATTCAATATCTTTACCAAGAATATCAACAACGATTGTTTCTAAATTACTAATAACTATAGCTGCCGTAGCAATACTGACTAGCAATATGGTGAGTAGAAAAACTATCCTAACTGTAGATTGTTTTTTGGCAACTTTATAAAGTGGAAAAAGGAGTATTGGAAGTAATAATACGAGCAAACTTGTTCTGCTTGTCGAAAGCACAATTAGGGAGAATGTTAGTAAAAAGAAAGGTAAATTAACCCAACGCTTCTGCGGTTTGCTAAAGATATTAATTAGAAACAGTGAAGCACCTAAACCCATGCTGCGACCTAAATATTGCTTGTGTGCATAAATACCTTGCCAAGTTGTGACATTATTAGTTATGGAAATTCCGTAAGATGGATTCAGGATACAAATAATTGTGCTAATAATAGCTATTAACGCTATTGTCCAAGACAGTAAATTCATCTGCTGTCTCATTGTATATCGTGTTGTTAAATATGCTCCGAATAATGTTGTACGGACTAATGCTCGAATTTGGGTAAAAGTCTCAGATGGAGTTGCCGACCAAAAAAAAGAAAGACAAGCAAATCCAACTAAGACCAATAAAACTTTTTCCTTAGTTAAAACATAAGCAACCCGCTTCCACTGCCTCCCAATTAAAAGAAATACAATACCGTAGCTAATTAAATTGATAATGATGTTTAGAGAAGAAGGTATATTGAGAATGTCACTAAAAATCAATAATACAATAACACTTCCTGTTTCTATATTACTCAAGAACTCCTTAGATTTATTATTCAAGTTTTCTCTCCGTCTCTCTAATATCAAGTTCTAAATGGTAAGCCAGCGCGCCGGAAGTGCCGTAAGCTGTAGCAGTCCTAAGTCATTTATGCAAATGTAAGTTTCCTACAACCGAACTGTAACCCCTCTCAGGGGGACGAGTCATGCAAGCTAATAGCTAAAGGCTAAATGCTTTCAGTTCATGAAATATAGATGAATAACGATTTGCTTGAATTTCTATAGTAAATTCTTGCTCAACTTTCTCACGAGCGCGGTGTGACAATTTCTGATATCTATCTGGGTTTTCCAGCACCCAAACAATACCTAGAGCCAAGTCTTCAACATTATAAGGTTGAGCAAGATAACCGTTTTTCAGATGCTCGATCAGATCTGGTATACCGCCAATATTAAAAGCGACACAGGGTGTTCCGCAGGCGATCGCCTCCATGACTGTATTTGGCAAATTATCTTGTGTAGAAGGCAACACAAAAACATCGGCGGCTGAATACAATAAAGCTAAAGACAAATCATCATTGAGCGTACCAAAGTAGTTAGCTTTCAAACCAAAATCAGGTATAACTTCAGGTTCAGATGTCCCGAAAATTACAACCTCCAACTTATCTTTCCAGCCAGATTTACTCAAATTTTGTAGAGTTGGTTGCAAAAAATACAGCCCTTTTCTTTCTTCGCTAGTTACCAGTAGCGATCCGAAGAGGATGAGTTGTTTGTCTTGAGGTAAATTGAGAAGTTCTCGTGCTAGATATCGATTGATAGGTTTATACTTTTGAGGATCGATACCGTTAGGAATGACTTCGATTGGGAAATTCTGAAAAAGTGAACTTGAATTGGCACATTTTGCTAACCAATTGCTTGGTGTCACTATAGTTAGATTCAAATCTCTCCAAGCTTTTGCTTTGCGTTGCCAAACCCAGTGGGATAAATCCCAGTTGTTATTGCTTTTTAGCAAAGGACAATAACCGCAAGATTTTGTATGGCGATCGCACTCCCCACTATAATGACACCCTCCAGTAAACGCCCACATATCGTGAAGAGTCCAAACCAATGGACGCTTGAGCTTGGCAATTGTCTCAATTTGCATGAACCCTGCACTAATCCAATGTAGATTTATCACATCTGGATTAATTTGAGTGACTGTAGGAATAACTTTATCTGGCAACCATTGAAGGGAAAAGGTCGTTTTTCTCCGCTGACGATAAAACTTTAACGGCAAGGCATCAAATGTTAGCTTTGCCTTTGCTATACCTTGAGATAGTCTAATTTTAGGTGCAACTACTGTTTTTTCCTCACTATACTTCTCTTGCACCAACATCTGTGAACTGACACCAATATCCTTTAATCCCTGATGCAAACGATAGGTAGCCCGAGCCGCACCGCCAAGAATATCATGGGTACTGAGGAGCCAATACTGCTCGGTTAAGGGGAAATAGGTGGTGAAATAAAGATTTTTTTGTTCTC
>JAQYWN010000627.1 GCA_029379265.1 Rhizonema sp. NSF051 | reverse complement strand
TTCGAAGAAGTAACTCATCAAATTACTTTAATTGCCTCCTCAACAAAAACTGTTGCTCAGTGCCCGCTCTGCCAAAAATTAAGCCATCGGATTCATAGCCGTTACGAGCGTAAATTAACTGACATACCGTGGGCGAATTACAGCGTTACTTTGGTCGTTACACGTAGGCTGGTGGCTTCGGCTACTTTCGTGGTCTGCATTCCGACTGTTTTTAAGGTCGTGACCGGACTCCAAGGAGTCTTTTACGCGAGGGTAGAGGGTGTGAATCCTCTAGGAGAGTCTGCTCTCCGTGCTAAACGACCAGTTCAGGTCGCGCTGTCTTAACTGAACCGTATTGTCATATACCCTTGCTATGGAAGGATGCACCCGTCCGAGCCTTCAGATTTAATCCCAAAGTAGAGAAAGACCAACAAGAAAGCTCTTCCCAAATCTTAATTCCTAGTCCTGTCCCTAGTCTCGACAATTGGCTTTCACTGGGAGCGTAATCACAAACTCAGTACCCTCACCTAAAGTGGAATTGACGGCGATCGCTCCATGATGTTTTTCTACGACAATTTGATAGGCGATCGCTAATCCTAGTCCTGTTCCCTTACCAACGGCTTTTGTGGTAAACAAATGCTCAAAAATCTTCTGTTTGACATCATCTCTCATGCCGATGCCGTTGTCTTGAATGCAGATGCGGACGAATTGACTATCATTTGACAGTTCAGTTTTCACTGTAATCCGGTTTGGGTTCAGTTTAATATCTGTGAAACTCCGTCCTATATTGGAGTCTTCCAAAGCATCGATCGCATTTGCCAGAATGTTCATGAACACTTGATTAAGTTGTCCTGGAAAGCATTCGATTTCAGGGAAATTAGCGTAATACTTGACAATTTCGATCTCTAGATGGTGATCACTGGCTTTCAAACGGTGTTTCAGAATCAGAATTGTGCTGTCGATACCCTCATGAATGTTAAAGGACACTTTATAGTCTTGATCGGCTCTAGAAAAGGTACGTAAGCTCGTGCTGATGTGGCAGATGCGTTCAACTCCGAGTTTCATTGAATGAATTAACTTAGGCAAATCTTCTCGCAGATATTGCAAGTCAATGGCGGCAATTTCGTCTGCAATGTCTGGTTCAGGATCAGGCATCTTGGTTTGATACAAGTCAATTAATCTAAACAAGTCGTTAACGTAATCAGTTGCAGGCTGCAAATTCCCAGCAATAAAGCCAACAGGGTTGTTGATCTCGTGAGCAATGCCAGCCACAAGATTGCCCAAAGCAGACATCTTCTCGTGCTGCACTAACTGGAGTTGGATTTCTTTGAGATGATGCAAGGCTTGAGAAAGTTCATTGGTTCGTTGTTCAACTTGTTGTTCTAGAGTTTGAGTGAAGCGTTGTACTGTCAGTTGGGTTTGAATGCGAATCAGCATTTCCTCAACCTGGAACGGTTTGGTAATGTAGTCTAAGCCCCCTACCTGAAACGCTTTTACCTTGTCGAGCGCATCATCGAGGGCACTGAGAAAAATCACAGGAATGGCACGAGTGTTATCAAAGGTTTTGAGTTGGCGACATACTTCATAGCCATCAATATCAGGCATATTGATATCTAATAGAATCAAATCTGGAGGTGCTGCCTTAGCCGATCGCAACGCCATAGCACCATTTGTCGCTTTACGTACTATGTAACCCTGCTCTACTAACAGATTAGACACTAAGCGGAGATTATCTGGCAGATCATCGACTACAAGGATTTCGGTTTTGGATGGAATTTTCATATATGAAAGATGATTAATAAATAGTTTTAGTGACTCAATTTTGGATTTGAGATTTTGAATCTTTCAATTCCATTATCCAAAATTTGAAATTTAGTAAGTTCAATCAGTTTGTCAAACTCAAAGTTATCGACCAAATGTTTGAGCGCTCGTACTGTCGCCGAGTTTTGATCGGGAATTTTTTGGATCAGTTCCATCAAATATTGATCCCGTCCTGCGGTAGCAGCAGAGTGAAATTCACTCAGCCATTCGCTAGACATGCTACCCAGCTCAGACGATTGTAATTTAGCCGTGGGCGAATACGCTTGTGGTTGATTTGGAGTTTCCTCATAAACGTATAGCACACCAATATGTTTTGCCATCGCGTCGAAAATTTCGTAGTCTCGAAACGGCTTTCGCATAAAATCATCGCAACCGACTGCCAAAATTGCGGCGCGTTCTTCTTCCAAAGTGCTAGCAGTCAAAGCGATAATTTTTGGGCTATTACTGTTGGCTTGGGTTTTGATGTATCGTGTTGCTTCAATGCCATTCAGCACTGGCATTCGCATATCCATCCAAATCAAGTGGGGTTGCCATTGTTGCCAAATGTTGATCGCTTCTTGACCATTTTCTGCTTCCTTGACTTCAAAGCCCAAGGGACTGAGCAACTTCACTAGAATCTGGCGATTGATATCTTTATCATCCACAACTAAGATGCGGTAACGGGGTTGATTGGATTCCAGACCAATAATCTGTTGCTTGAACCGCACAGTTTCTTCCTCAGCCGCCTCAACAGCTGTCACTTGAATCTTGAATTTAACAAGCGTGCCATATCCTACTTGAGAACTGACATTCATTTCGCCACCCATAAGCTGCACAAATTTGCGGCTGATGGGTAATCCTAACCCTGTTCCTTCCTGGGCGTTTTTGCCTGTTTGGGTTTGAGCAAAGGCTTCAAACAACTTATCGAGTTCATCAGCAGCAATGCCCGCGCCAGAGTCTTCTACTTCAAAATATAGGGTGTGGGTGGACGATGCCTCAGAGGAAGCTATGGCCTTGACTCTCAGCGATACACCACCCTCATCAGTAAATTTAATTGCATTACTAATCAGGTTAATTAACACTTGGCGCAGTTTCAGTTCATCAGTTTGCACATAGCGCGGCACATCTGGTAAATCTTCAAACAACAGTTGTAATCTTTTATCTTCGGCTTTGAGGCGAAACATATCTTCTAAATCACTGAACAAGCGATAGAAATCAAAACACTTGAGATTGAGTGTAGTTTTGCCTGCTTCAATTTTGGACAAATCCAGGATGTTGTTGATTAGGGTTAATAGATGTTCGCCACTGCGAGTGATGATACTGATATTTTCTCGGTGTTCGGTGGACAGAGTTTTGCTGCGAGTCATTAGTTGAGCGAACCCCAAAATGGCGTTGAGGGGAGTACGGAGTTCGTGACTCATGTTGGCAATGAAAGAACTTTTTGCCTGATTTGCTACTTCTGCTTTCTCTTTAGCGTGTTCTAGCTGTTGATTGGATTCAGCTAGTGCGCCTGTGCGATCGCTAACCCGCTGTTCCAGTGTCTCAAATGATTCTTTGAGTTGTCCTGCCATCTGGTTAAAGGATATGGCTAACTCTCCTAGTTCATCTGTGCGATTGAGTTCAACCGTTTGATTCCAATTTCCTTTGGCGATATCTTTGGCGGCTTGATTGAGGCGCAGTATGGGTTGAGTCACCCAACGAGCTGTAAGAATTCCAAACACTGTGGCAATGAACAAAGCAGCTAAACTCAGTATAATTGTGGTGCGGGTGTTGGCATTGATTTGTTTCATAAAGTCTGATTCGGGAATCGTGACGACTACCAACCAATCCAGACCAAATTGATCGCGCCACGGAGTCACTTGTACAAATTGACGTTCACTTTGTGTAAGCAAAGAAGAATTGCCACCTAGTTGAAAATCAAGTTCTTGTGCATTTTTGATTTGCTTAAAGCTGCCAAATGTACGCTGCAAATGTTGGGCAGTTGCTTGAATCAGCGGATCGGGATCTTCTAAAATATTAAGGCGTTGCTTCTCTTTACCAGTCGCTTTCAGAATCGGCTGTTTTACTGAGTGAGCAATTAACATTCCATCCCGCTCAATAATGAAAATTTTTCCAGAGGGACTAACTTTCAAATCTTGAAGGAAGTCACCGATCTGAGACAGTGTGAGATCGGCTGCCATCATGCCGATGAAGTTCTGGTTGCGATCATAAACTGGATGACCAAATACAAGAGCAACGTATCCATCAATTTCTTGCAAAACTTTCACAGGCGACCAATTGGGTTTACGCAATTGTGAGGTTCGGACGAATGGAGCATAAGTCAGCGGATTAAAGTCATAATCACCAATTTTTTGAGTTCGGTTTCCTTGGCTATCCATTTTATAGACAATGTTTTTTCCCTTTGTTCGAGGGGAAACTTCATCGATTGTGATCCCTTCACCCGGCAACCATCGTCCAACTCCTAAATAATTGCTATTGGTTTGGGTAAAGTGCATATAGCTGATTCCTGGATACAATTCCACTTTCTGCCAAAACTGATAGCTAACTAGATCTAAATCTTGTCGATTAAGTAACCCTGACTTGACTAGTTCAGCATTGCTCCGGGCAATTTGATAAGAAGTTGCTAAGTAGGTATCTAAGTGTTGATCGACTCGTAAGCTGGCTTCTCCAATCAACTGATGGGCTAGGTGATTCACCGCCTGCTGACTGTTGCGGAATGACAGATAACCGACTAATCCCACAGCAGCAAAGATTTGCAGCACAAATGGAATCACTAAAATAGTGCGGAGTGATCGCCGATGACTGTGAGGTATATGATTAGCAAGGGACATAATACAAACTCCAATCAACACTTTTTATCTATAGTTGCAGTTGCAGGGCGATAATCAGAAAATCCCCAACTCTTGATTCCCTACTCTCAGATGAAACTTTGGCAAATCCTTCCTTCAGAGTACCCAGACTAAGCAGGAAACTCACAGGAATGGTATAAGCTAAGAGCTGATTCGTAAATAAAATCTAAAGAGAACTGAATCTGGCTTTACTCAGGTTATAGAACCCATTTGATATCTTAGGTGTAACGACCTGCAATACTAATCGCTCAAACCAGCAATCAAGGTATTCTCAAACCAGGATTAGAAAGCAACTATAATTGTGTTTCAGCCAGGATTATGGTTCAAGTCCAATTTTGGTGATCAACACGGGAACGCGTTTTAAGGCAGCTATGCTGAAGGAGGAAAAAGAAAGAAGGGAGAAGGAAGAAGGAAGAAGTAGAATTTCAATCTTTTATCTTGTTTAAAGTCGCAACTAATATAC
>JAQYWN010000626.1 GCA_029379265.1 Rhizonema sp. NSF051 | reverse complement strand
GATCACCCCTGCTTCCCCAGATCACCCCTGTCTTAACTACGAGCGATCCCTTCTTGACGTGCTGCATGTTGCACGGCACCTGCAACAGCAGTCGCAACCCGTTCATCAAAAACAGAAGGAATGATGTGTTCTTTGTCAAGGTCTTTATGTTTGACTAGAGAGGCGATCGCGGTGGCGGCTTCCAGGCACATGGTGGTAGTAATAGTAGCAGCCCGACAATCTAAAGCGCCACGAAAGACTCCCGGAAATGCGAGGACGTTATTAATTTGATTTGGGTAATCACTGCGCCCAGTAGCAATGATCGCAACTTCATCTTTGATTAGTTCTGGTTGAATTTCGGGAATGGGATTTGCCATTGCAAACACAATCGCGTCTTTCGCCATCGAACGCACCATTTCCGGTGTCAATACTCCTGGTGCGCTGACGCCAATAAAAACATCAGCTGCTTGTAAGGCACCTGCTAAGGTACCTTGCGCTTTCACTGCAAATTCGGACTTCTCTGCTGTTAAATCTGTGCGACTGGTGGAAAGAATACCTTTAGAGTCGCAGAGCCAAATTTTTTCTGCACCTGCTTTACGGAGTAACCGGGCGATCGCAATCCCTGCAGCCCCAGCACCGTTAATTACGATGTGGATATCCGTCATTGACTTATTTACCAGCTTCAAGGCGTTGAATAACGCAGCTAGAGTGACAATTGCTGTGCCATGCTGGTCATCATGAAAGATAGGGATATCTAATTGTTGCCGCAGTTTTGCTTCAATCTCAAAGCAGCGAGGAGCAGCGATATCTTCTAAGTTTACACCCCCGAAGACTGGGGCAATGTTTTTGACGGCTTCAATGATCTTGTCGGTATCTTGGGTGGCAAGACAGATGGGAAAGGCATCTATACCTGCAAATTCCTTAAACAACATTGCTTTACCTTCCATAACTGGCAATGCAGCTTCTGGTCCCAAGTTTCCCAAACCTAAGACAGCACTCCCATCTGTTACAATGGCGACAGTATTTTTTTTGATGGTCAAGTTGTAAACTTCTTCTGGGTTTTCGGCGATCGCATTACAGATTCGTCCGACTCCTGGCGTGTAAGCCATTGCTAAATCCGACACGCTTTTGAGAGAAATTCTACTCGTAATACTGATTTTTCCACCTCGATGCAAATTAAAGGTGCGGTCGTAGACATCTAGGACCTGAATCCCTGGCAAAGCTTTTACCGCTTGTACAATTGTTTCAGCATGTTCGGTACTGGCTGCATCAACACTGATCTCGCGAATGGAAGTAGCCCTTGTTTGCTCAACTAAATCAATTTGACCAAAATTACCGCCACTGGTGGCGATCGCTTTAGTCACTTCCGCTAACATCCCGACTCGGTTGGGAATCTCCAGGCGGAGTGTCAAACTAAAACTAGAATTAGGTGTCAGGTTTGTCATTTTGGATTTACGTTTCAATTCACTTTAATATAACGATTTACAATTTAGCTAACTCCGGCACTCAAGTGACACTTTATCTCTCAAGCTAAGTGATTAAATTGTTTAATGCTGTATAATAATACACTTAGTTTTTCTTTCTGCCTGATTTGATAGCATAGTCAAAAGACTAAGGAATTTACAAAATATGAGATTGATAACTTGATGCACATCATCAGTCGTAAAAAACTGAGAGACTATTGCCAAAAGCACACGGATTCCTGTGAGGTATTGGATGACTGGTACAAAACTATTAGTAAAGTCAACTGGGCTAATCTTGCTGAAGTTCAGGCTGTTTATCCTCAAGCTGAAGCAGTTGGCAACTTTACAGTTTTCAATATTAAAGGTAACAAATATCGCTTAATCGTTAGTATTAACTATATTAAGCAAATAATTTACATTAAATACGTCTTGACTCAGGCCGAATATAACAAAGATAACTGGAAAAATGACTCTTACTTTTAATCCAAAAACTTACAGTGATTTGCTGTCTCAACATCTGCCTAAAGTTATTAAAAGTGACGAGGAAAACGAAAAATTTTTAGCGATTGTTGAAGAACTTATCTCGCGAACAGAACTGACTCCAGAAGAAGATACTTTATTAGAATTACTGGTAGCATTAGTTGAAGATTTTGAAGACAAGCACTATCAGCTTAACACTTCAACGCCACACTCAAGGCTCCTTCACCTAATGGATGCACGCAGTATAGAAATAGCAGATTTAGTGGGAATTATTGGTTCAACTGAAGTGACTGCCGGAGTTGTCAACGGTCAGCAAGAAATTAGTCAAAAACAAGCTGAGGCGTTGGGAGAGTTTTTCCATGTCGAGCCAAGCTTATTTATACTAAGGTAAGCGATCGCTACTGCAAACGGCGAATAAATTTAGCATGTTCTTGTGAATTTAATCCTTGTTGTAGAACTGTTACCACTTTTCTCATCTCCCCTGCTAGCAGTGCATTGACTGCTAACCACAAACCAGGAAACACTTGACTTTTAATCACACCATCTACATCTGCATTATTAATTGGCTTTTACTTTTCAAGGTGAATGGCAGTGATATTGACAGACGTAGCTCCTAAGGTAATGTTGAGAAGTAACGACTGAGAAATTCTTGAGGTGTCAAAATCGGAATGCTGTTAAATTCAATTATTATTAATAAGTCTAAATCACCAGTAATAATTGCCTGAGCATCTGCAGCAATAGCTGCTGCCAAAACTATAGTATCTTTTGAGTCACGTAATTGAGGCGCATCTACAGAGGTCGTTGGACAAATCTGTATGACATCTTTTGTTGCGTTAATTACATCATCAACACTCAAATTTAAAGAATTAATTTTGGACTGGAACTTAGCACGACGTAAAGTAGTTTCTAGTTCTAGAAATAAAGCTTCAGACGCAAATATACTAATTCTCTTGCTTTCAGCTAATATCAAGACTTGATCTGGAACACCTCCCCATAGTAAGGCTGAAATCCAAACATTGACATCAAGAATCACTCTCATTTCTCAGCCCACAGTTCCTGCCGCACTTCCTTGACTATTTGACTAATTTCTTCAAGTGTTGGTTGATTGGGATCTGGATCTGGTCCTAGTTCATCGACACGCTGCCTCAAATCCTTTAGTGTTATGGGTTCACGAATTTTTTTGAATACAATTTCATCTTCATTCAGCGAAACTTCATATTCAGCAAAGGGTTGAAGTTTTGCTAGTAACTCTGCCGGGATTTCCAGATGTCCTTGAGCTGTTACTTTGACGATAATACTTGTACTCATGATTGACATTTTTGGTTTGATTTAATTTTATCAGTTTATTTTTATAAAGTTTCCAGGGCAAGCGCATCTCAAATATTATCAACATAACCTATGTTTTGTGTAGTTCACGTATTTCCGTTCTTTCCGGCTACTGCAAGACAGGATAATTTACATTTGCCACAGGTACTGTTCACGATGAAATATCCCCAAACTTGGAAAAAGCAAGAAATCAAGAGCGCCAAGAAATAAAGAAGCGTCCCCTGTTTCCAGAGGACGCTTCTTTATTTTATGGAGACGCGATTAGATCGCGTCTCTACATTTTTAGATTAACCGTTGATTGCAGGAGCGCTCAATGCAACTGGAGTTTCAACACCAGCAGCCAAGTCTAGAGGGAAGTTGTGAGCGTTACGCTCGTGCATTACTTCCATACCTAGGTTAGCGCGGTTGATGATGTCTGCCCAAGTATTGATTACGCGACCTTGTGAATCAAGTACTGAAGAGTTGAAGTTGAAGCCGTTGAGGTTGAACGCCATCGTGCTTACACCCAATGCGGTGAACCAGATGCCGACAACGGGCCATGCTGCGAGTAAGAAGTGCAGTGAACGGCTGTTGTTGAAGGAAGCGTATTGGAAGATTAGACGACCAAAGTAACCGTGAGCAGCAACAATGTTGTATGTTTCTTCTTCTTGACCGAATCTGTAACCGTAGTTCAGAGATTCGCTTTCGGTTGTTTCACGTACCAGTGAAGAGGTAACGAGTGAACCGTGCATTGCACAGAACAATGATCCACCGAATACACCTGCTACACCTAACTGGTGGAAGGGGTGCATCAAGATGTTGTGTTCAGCTTGGAACACGATCATGAAGTTAAAAGTACCACTGATACCCAAAGGCATGCCATCGCTGAATGAACCTTGTCCAATGGGGTAGATCAAGAATACTGCTGCAGCAGATGCCAAAGGCGCACTGTAAGCAACACAGATCCAAGGACGCATACCTAAGCGGTAGCTCAATTCCCACTGGCGACCGAGGTAGCAGAAGCAACCAATCAAGAAGTGGAATACGACTAACTGGTATGGACCACCGTTGTACAACCACTCATCTAAGGAAGCAGCTTCCCAGATTGGGTAGAAGTGCAAGCCGATCGCGTTGGATGAAGGAACAACTGCACCGGAGATGATGTTATTACCGTAAATCAACGAACCTGCAACAGGCTCACGGATACCATCAATGTCTACTGGAGGAGCAGCAACAAAGGCGATCAAGAAGCAAATGGTAGCGGCTAACAGAGTTGGAATCATCAATACGCCGAACCAGCCAACATAAAGGCGGTTTTCGGTGCTTGTGATCCAATCGCAGAACCGATCCCATACGTTGGCGCTACTGCGCTGTTGTAAGGTTGAAGTCATGTTCTTATGATTGCAATTAGTTTTCTGAAAACAAATCAGGCTTTGATTTATGCCTGTGTTTATACATTTAACATGAGTTAACTATTAGTGAAGTAGTTACAATAATTTTCTTAATGAAACTTTACTTGATAGTGACTTCTACTACAGTCAATTGAAGATGTTTGTTAACAAAAACTCAGTTCCTAGAAACCGCCTTGCTCTGTTGGTTGTGGACAGATTTCTCGCCCAAAACCCTTGTAAACGCAAGCAGGATTGGGAGAAACCCTGCTTGCGTTCGGGATCAACGAATATTTTGGAAAAGTCTTATCCACGTAGTATTTTGTACAATGCCTAAGTCTTAAAGATCGGCGTTTATAAGCGATCTCCGAGTGTTTAGAGATCGCATCAGGTGGCCATTGTCAAAATCTACGAAGCTCAGACTCTGTAAGTTATGCAATGCCTACCATACATAAACTTTCTCCCGAAAGACTGTTTCTTC
>JAQYWN010000625.1 GCA_029379265.1 Rhizonema sp. NSF051 | reverse complement strand
AGTAAATACGAAAAAATTATTATGACGATATGCGGACTTGTAAGATTCCGAATAGGAGCATTAGTTTTATAAACATAAAATAGTGAGAAGAACCCCAGATGAAATTAGTATGCATATACACTTCGTTTTGCTTTTTTCTCAACAAGAACTGTCTCAAACCCTGATTTTTGCGTGGAGAATGGCTGATGTTTGAATTAGGCGTAGACGCTCTTAGCGGCTTGCCGCAGGCATCGCCTGCTGAAATCCAGTCATAGAAATGTATTGGCATTTTTCGGAGATGTCTATTGCATTCGCAATAGTTCTTCCAATGATTGCTGGGACGAGTTCAGCGCATTATCAATTCTTTGCTTTTTCAGCCACGTTAGCAGATAATCCCAATGGGCCTCTAGTTACGCCTAGCTGATTTTGTAGTTTTAACTCTCGCCAAAGTTGAGAACCTGTAATTTCTCCTTGCAGAAGTTGGCGGTAGAGATGTATCGTGTGAGTGACTTGATCGAGGGTTTCATTGACAAATTCAATGCGGAAGTGTCTGACGCCTATTTGTATTAAGCGTTGAACATATTCTGCACCAGTTTGGGCTGTGCCATTAAATATAGTATTTCGGCAGCCTGTATCTGCTTGGAGAATGTGTTCTGTGCCAACTCTATCTCGCAATTTTACCTCATGTTTCTCGCATGGTCTTCCACAGTTTGTATAATCAGTCCCTGGAGATAGAAACGCACAGAATACGCAATGTTCCATATGGAACATGGGCATATGTTGATGAATTGTGATTTCAATGCCCTGCGGCGGATAGACTTTCAGCAGATCTTCTAGTTGAGTAATGTTCAAATCATAAGATGCTGTCAACCGTTCTAAACCAAAGCGATGCTGAAAGTAATCTGCGGTTAAGGGATTGGCGACGTTAAGGGAAAAATCACCAATACAACGATCTTGTGCAAAGAATTGGAGATGGTCATAGTTTCGCACTAAATAACCATCCGCTTCACAAGAACGCACTTGCTGCAAAATCCAGTTTTCATCTGGTTTTGTAATCCGAGGTGGTGCTACCCAAATGGTGGGAATGGGGGATTGCTGGTGCGCCATCTGCACGGCTTGACGATAAGCACGTGGATCTTCAAATTCACAGTATACTGTTTCGATTCCTGCTTGCAATGCGGCTTGTAGTTGCTTCAAGTTTCGCACTAATACAATGAGAGATGGAGTAGGGGCGGGTTTAATACAGATAACATTTGAGTCGAGGCCATCTTCTGTCAAACCCGCCCGTACATGAGTGGGGGCAGGAAGTAAGTCTTTTAGGGAAGCCTGTGAGTTTAATTGCCAGCGTTTGGGTTGAGTTCGTAGCTCTTCCAACTGCGTTACAATCTCCCGCCGCATACGATTCAACTCACTTACAGGAACCATGACAGCACCATTAAGATGATTTGTCAAGGTTCCTAAACAAAAAGGAGTGTTGCCGAGACGACCAAACTGTTCAAGTAAGCGATCGCCACTCAAGGGTTTGGTGTGTGCCAAGACAAGTGGCATTTCTGACTCCACGCGGACAACATAACTGTGGTCATCACGGGCGATCGCCACAAGTGTTTGATCCGCTTCTCCATAAATCTCTAAGTGAATGGGACGCTGAAATTGCGGGTTCTCTCCTGCGAAACTTTGACGAACTTGCCGATCTAGTTCTGGATCACTTGTTTTCCAAATCTTATCTCCGACGTTTATCTGTCGCAGGTTCAGATCATGTCTACCAAAAGTCAATACTGCTTTTTGACCACGTTGTTCTACTTTATATACCCGACCGCCTTCTTCCCGCGCTTCCGGGTGACCACAGTCAAAAACAACACCGTCTCCCGGCTTGACTGGGGCTTGTAAAAATACTGTTATCTGGTCAGTGCGGATGTGAGTAACTGTACCCAAATATACGCCACGTTTCTTCCCAAAGTGGGCATGAACGAGTTCCTGATTGTTAATCCCGCGAAACCAACCTGTATAAAGTCCACGAGAAAATGCCATCTCTAGGTTGTAGCGTTCTCCCTCTCCTGAACCCGCCTTAAGAATTGGGGCTGTACCTTCCCGTTTTGAAGCAAAGCTAGTGGGCATCTTTTCCATCACACGGTCTAAGGCTTCTCGATAAACACGGGTAACATTGGCGACATACTCTGGAGTTTTCAGGCGACCTTCAATCTTTAAGCAACTGACTCCTGTTTTGACCAATTCTGGCAAAACGTCTAACCCTGCCAAGTCTTGAGGACTTAGTAGGTATTTACGGTTTCCCAAGTCCACAACTTCTCCATCAGCAATTAACTCGTAGGGCATTCGGCAAGCCTGAGCACATTCGCCTCGGTTAGCAGAACGTCCTCCTAGTGATTCACTTGTCAAACATTGGCCAGAATAAGCTACGCACAAAGCACCATGAACGAAAACTTCCAGAAGGAGTGAGGTTTCTTGCTTCGCAAGCTGGCGCTGAATTTTAGCAATTTCTTTAAGAGAGCATTCGCGGGCAAGAACCACTAACTGACAGCCAAGGGTTTGAGCAAATTCTACCCCAGCAGAACTAGTTATCGTCATCTGAGTAGATGCATGGATGGGAAAATCTGGCGACAGGTGACGAATGAGACGACATATCCCGACATCTTGGACGATCGCTGCATCTACACCGGCTGTGATAATTGTGCAGAGATACTGTTCTGCCTCTCTGAGTTCTTGGGGAAATATTAATGTATTCAGCGTGACATAGCCTTTTACACCTCGTCGGTGTAAAAATTCCATCAATTCGGGCAAATCAGCTTCTGTAAAGTTTTGCGCCCGCATTCGCGCATTAAATCGCTCCAAACCAAAATAGATCGCATCTGCACCGTTTTCTACAGCAGCTTTGGCACAATCCCAATTGCCAGCAGGGGCAAGTAGTTCTGGACGCTGAAAGTTGGATGAGATGGGTTCAGGAGTTGGTTTGCGATCAGCTTTCATTACAATTTTGTACAGGTTATATAGCACCATTGCGATTCTATCGTTTGTGGTTCAATTCCGGGGCTAAAGCTATTAGGACTTACGCACATAGATAGGTACGACACGCAATTTGGGTGTGTCAGCCATTGTTTTGCACTTAGGGATGGAGACAAAATAAAATGCAGAACCTTGGTTCTGCATTTTTTCAGCGTTAGAATGTTTAGGCAGGAAGCATCAGCCAGCTTGAATTCGCCTGTTAGCAGTGACTATCATGCCAAACGTCCGTAACTCCTAACTTTCGGAGTCACGATGCCACGTTTCAGGAAATCCTCGTTTGGATAAGTAGGTGGGTGGAAATAAACCGAAAATGGTTTGTTGCTGTTAAGAGCGCTAAAGCGCACGGACAGATTCTTTCGGAGGGAAACCCTCGGACGTACTGTCCTCAACTACGAGCCAATTTTCCCGCCTACCTATTTGCATCATTGTGCTTATAACGACGCAACGCATTTTATAGAGCTAATCTCCATCACATCTGAGATGTAACAGGTACCCCCAAATTTGTTGAGCAGTGGTTTGATGTTTTCCACTACAGGTTTGACGTACTCTGGCATACAAAACGCGATGATGTAAACATTATCGAGCATTGTCATATCCAAATCTTCCGCCGTTCCTCGTAATCCTTTACCAGCAACATTGCGGATAACAGCATGACCATGTACACCTGATTTATCTAAACCAGCTAAAATTCTGCTAAGTTCAAATGCATTGGCTATAATTTCGATTTTTTTAACTAAGTGCATATTATTACCTCCAAAAAAGGTTAATTACATACAGATATAACGGAATTCCCACAATAATATTGAATGGGAACGTCACTGCTAGAGCCGTAGAAACATACAGGCTAGGATTGGCTTCTGGAACAGTTAACCGCATAGCAGCTGGGACAGCAATGTAAGACGCACTAGCACACAACACGGAGAACAAAAGTGCATTTCCCTGTGGCATACCAATGAATTTGGCAATCAGCAACCCAATACCTGCATTGAGTATTGGAATTAGTATGGCAAATAAAATGAGGAAAACTCCGGTTTTTTGCAAGTCTTTAATTCTTCTTGCCGCAACCAGTCCCATATCGAGTAAAAAGAAGGTGAGAACGCCATAAAACAGCCCTTGTGTAAAGGGTTCCAATACCTGCCAGCCGTGTTCTCCTGTCAAAAAGCCAATAAGAAGGCTACCAACCAACAGAAAGACTGAACTATTGAGAAATGCCTCTTGCAAAACTTCTCGCCAGGAAAAATCCCGCTTCTCACTAACAGTGAATAAATTCACCAAAATGAGGCCTACAATGATGGCTGGAGATTCCATCAGGGCAAGGGCAGCTACCATGTATCCATCAAAATGAATGCCCAGCTCACTCAAAAAAGCGCTAGCAGTGATGAAGGTGACAGCACTAATCGAGCCGTAGGTTGCAGCGATCGCCGCAGCATCGTAAACATCCAGCTTTAGCTTCAGAATAAAAAACGTGTAAATTGGGACAACACAAGCCATTAATACCGCTGCCAGGAGCGTTATAACGACTTCCTGAGTGATTCCGCTTTTAATCAGTTCTACCCCCCCTTTAAAACCAATCGCAAACAGCAGATAAAGCGATAGGAATTTGGGCACTGGGGCAGGAACTTCTAGATCGGACTTGACAAAAACAGCAGTCATCCCCAGAAAGAAAAAGAGGACTGGCGGATTTAAGATATTAGACATAATCAAGCTGACATCCATTTCCAATCCTCCTTATACTGATGAAGTCGGCAATTCAGGAAACTCTGCATCTGACAAATTAATTTTGACGGCTGAATCATGATGTAACGCGTATTGCTACCCATGTCAATTGGGTGAGGTAAGATCTCAGGAATAATAAGACTACCCATGTCAATTGGGTGAGGTAAGATCTCAGGAATAATAAGATATGTTGAGCGGAAGATCAGATAGAAGTGGCGATTGCTCTCATAACGTTATGTTAAGTCAGCGTGCTGTTCAAGAGATGGCGAAAAGCACCTTACTCATCCACCAGAACTCCTACATGTTAAAGTGATCGCCATCACTGTTTCATTGCGTCAGTGATTAATTTCCTTATATAGCAATCCTAATTGATTTATAAGAAAATACAGGAT
>JAQYWN010000624.1 GCA_029379265.1 Rhizonema sp. NSF051 | reverse complement strand
CTTCAGTATTTCTCTGGTTTAAAAAAATATCGCTCAAAAACAATCATAAAGTAATGGCGCTTATCTGGTTGTCAGGATTAATCTTTATATATAAAGCCGTGGAGGACTCGTGAACCATCATGTTTTGGTAGTTGAGTGTTAAAGTATAGCAATTTTAAATATGTCGTGAACAATCTTAGATTTGTATAGCAATACGTGGAGGAGTTGTGAAAAATTTAGAGAAGAAAACGAACTGCCAAGGACGCAAAGAGGATAAAGAAGAAAGAGATATATAGCAGTCATAAATAATTTGTGACTGCTATATAGTGGGCAATCCGCTGCAAATCAGGGCTATAGTTTTTACTGTTAGCATTGCCCACATATATCAACTTCCTCGATATCAAGTTGGATTGCTATCTTTAATAAAAAATCTCAATTTACTTAAGAAAATGACTAAAGTTATTGTGACTGGAGCCGCTGGATTTATTGGTTCTCATCTTGTAGAAATTTTATTGCAACAAGGTGAAGAAGTTATAGGAATAGATGAGTTTAATAATTATTACGAACCTGCTTTAAAGCGCAAGAATATAGTGCCTTTTCAAAAATATCGTAACTTCAAATTAATCGAGGGGGATATTCAGCTTTTAGATTGGCACAAACTTTTAGTAGATGTTGAAGTTGTTTACCATCAAGCAGCGCAAGCGGGAGTTAGAGCAAGTTGGGGTAATGGTTTCCGCTCCTACACAGAACGAAATATTAATGCTACTCAAATTTTGTTAGAAGCGGCAAAAGATGCTCAACACTTGAAAAGGTTAGTGTTTGCTTCTACCTCAAGTGTGTATGGTGATGCTGAAACATTACCCACCCACGAACTGATTTGTCCCCAACCAGTTTCTCCTTACGGTATTACCAAGCTAGCAGCAGAAAGACTGTGCAATCTATATCACAAAAACTTTGGTGTGCCTTTTGTTGCATTACGCTATTTTACGGTTTATGGTCCCAGGCAGCGCCCTGATATGGCATTTCATAAGTTTTTTAAATCTGTTTTACAAGATGAGGCGATTTCCATTTACGGTGATGGCAAGCAAACACGAGACTTTACATTTGTAAGTGATGCTGTAACAGCCAATTTAGCAGCCGCAACAGTACCAGAAGCAGTAGGCGAAATCTTCAATATTGGCGGAGGCAGCAGAGTTATATTAGCACAAGTTTTGGAGACAATGGAAGAAATTGTGGGCAAAAAAATTAAAAGAAACCATATTGAAAAGGCGATGGGAGATGCCCGTCATACTGCTGCAGATGTTTCCAAAGCACAGAAATTTCTCAGTTACAAACCGCAAGTTCCCCTCTTTGAAGGTTTGACTCAGGAATGGTACTGGGTGAAATCTTTGTACTCCTAAAGCAATACACACAAATCAGACGACTAGCGCGGCTGGCGATCGAATTAGCCGAGACGCAGCAGTTGCAAAGGATCAGCAGCCAATTGCTCTAGGAAGATGACATCAACGCGCTTTACGAGCAAATTCTTGATGCTGCCATCACCCTGATGCGATCAGATATGGGCAGTATGCAAATGCTCTATCCCGAAAGAAACGAGCTGCAATTGCTGGCGTAAAAAGGATTTCAACGAACGCATAATGAATTGTTGGAGATGTCTAAAAAGCCCGGTTGCATTAATATAGCAACCGGGCTTCAGAATTAAGCTAACCTATTCAGAATTCAATTATCCTAGTACATATCGGCGGAAATAAATCACCCATCTGAAACAGGTAAAAAGCTTACAGAATAAGTGTTCTTTCTTTTTACTTTTTACTTTTTACTTTTGCCTTGTTGTACTGGTTATTTTGCTGTGTTCATTCAGATAATTAGTTAGCAGCTTGTAAGTTAACCTTAACGACTTTGTTCTTTTCTTCTTTAGTCTTGGGTAGTGTCAAATTCAAAATGCCATCTTTGTAATCGGCGGTTACATCGGTATTTTGAATCTTGGCTGGTAAAGGAAATACGCGCTGGAATTTACCGTATCGGAATTCACTGCGGGTAACGCCTTTCTCTTCAGTCTTGGTTTCCGACTTACGTTCACCAGTAATAGAAACGGTGTCTTCTGTAACTTGGATATCCAAGTCTTTTGCTTCTATTCCAGGTACTTCTAGCTTTAGATGGATAGCATCTTCTGTTTCTTGCATTTCAGCCGGAACTTGTGTTGCCGCCTTTTCAAACAAAGTGGATGGCATGATAGCAGAATCAAGTAATCGGTTGATTTGACGCTGTTGGAGTTTCAATTCTTGCCAGGGGTTGTAACGAACTAATACCATAGTTTTTAATCTCTTACTCAAGATTTGGATTTGTTTTCTTTGCGTTATGTCCCTATCTTATGGAAAACTCTATCAACCTCTTATTCGGTTTTAACTAATTAGATAATAGTAGTTACCGAACTTTTAAATAAATAAAAGAAAGTACGGTTATCTGAACTCTTCAAATTCGGTAAACCCAACTAATAGTATTTTTCATTGATGGTTGATACAAATCAGTACTAGAAGAGCAGGGGGAAATAATTAGAGATAAATCGTTTGTATCAGGCAATAGCAGATTTTAACGGAATGGGTAGATTCGTAGGGGCGTTCTGTGCAAGGTAGGGCTGTTCGCCCTTGCAGTGTGCTGTAATGTGGTGTCAATACCAAACTAGGGGAATATTCGCTTTTGCTCGTACCAGTTAGCAACACATGTGGTAGACAACTATTGCTATCAAAGCTGATGCTTTCAAGCCCCCACATTACCCCAAAGGAGTTATATCATGTTCGGTCAATGAGTTAAAAATAAAACATAGGTTCGTAGTTGCGCTTTAGCGCTCTCAAACTGTTAAGAGCGCTAAAGCGCAACTACGAGCCTTTCTATAAATTCATATATTTGGGTTTTTCTGTGTCGATCTACTTACCTCCTGTAACTAAATGCTTTAAAATTTGAGGGAGATGGGTAACTTCGTTGATCAAATCTTGAGGTTTAAAGCCAAACACTGTCAAAATGACAACAATGACAAAAATAGCAACTGCTGAACTAATAGCTGTCTTTAATAGACTCAGCAAAGCCCTAAAGACTATCAAGGCGACAACTATTGCAGCAATCAGAATAATGAAATTAGTAGGCATAGTTTTGCCTGAGTGATTATTAACTGTAGAAGATATAATATAGCAGTCTTCAATGATTATAGGATTTTGTCCAATAGAGGTGAGCCGTGGCTTATAAAACCTATTGCCCTTGTGGAAGAGGTATAAAGACGAAATAACAGCGAAAATCAAAGAGGCACGTTATTTAGCTTTCAATGCATACAATAAACAATAAGTCAAACAAAAAATTATGGGCAGGTGCGATCGCCCAACCAGCACAAGAATTCCCTCCAACCCAACTGCTTATCCTCTCTGGCAAAATACCTCAAGGCTTACAGGGCACCCTTTACCGTAATGGTCCGGCAAGGCTGGAGCGAGGTGGCAGGCATATGGGACACTGGTTTGATGGGGATGGAGCAATTCTTGCCGTCCATTTTACCGATGCAGGGGCAACGGCAGTTTACCGCTATGTCCAAAGTGACGGATACAAAGAAGAAGCTGAAGCAGGAGAACTGCTATATGGCAATTATGGCATGACTGCGCCTGGGCCGTTTTGGAATCAATGGCTTAAACCAACTAAAAACGTTGCTAATACATCAGTACTCGCATTACCAGACAAATTACTAGCACTTTGGGAAGGCGGCAACCCCCACGCTTTGGACTTACAGACACTCAACACTTTAGAGAAAGATGATTTAGGCACGTTGAATGGTGAATTGCCCTATTCTGCTCATCCTAAAATCGATCCCAAAACAGGTGAGATTTTTAACTTTGGTATTTCTCCAGGATTAAATGGGAAACTAAATATTTACAAGAGTAATTCCACAGGGAAAATCCTGCAAAAAACATCGTTTGAACTTGATGGTCTCCCTTTAGTACATGATTTTGTCTTGGCTGGGCAATACTTAATATTTTTCATTCCTCCTGTGCGAGTCAATCCTCTACCAGTCTTAGCTGGATTTAGCTGCTACAGTGATGCTTTGGAATGGAAACCGCAAATTGGTACTCAATTTCTGGTTTTTGACAGAGAAAATTTATCGCTTGTCAGTCGCGGTGAAACCGAACCTTGGTATCAGTGGCATTTTGGTAATGGTTATGTGGATGAGAGTGGAATGGCGATCGCTAATATTGTCCGTTATGAAGACTTTCAAACCAACCAATTTCTGAAAGAAGTCGCGACAGGTGACACTCACACCTTGGCAGTGAGTACCTTGTGGGAAGTAAAGATCGATCCGATTCAAGGCAAAGTCGAGGCAACTCAAGAAATTATGGATCTCCATTGCGAATTTCCGGTTGTACCCCCTCAAGATCGGGCACAAGGCGATCACCAAACTTATCTTGTTGTGCATCCTCATAGAAAGGATAATCGCAATGAGTTATTCACGGCGATCGCACGTTTCAACCACAAAACTGATACCCTGACAATTGCCGACTGTGGCGATCTCTATCCTTCTGAACCCATCTACGTCCCAGATCCCGAAAGAAGTGCAAGTGGTTGGGTGATTGCGGTTGTGTACGACGGCAATGCCGATAAAAGTGAAGTTTGGGTATTTGATAGCGATCGCCTAGATGAGGAACCTGTGTGTAAACTAGGATTACCCAGTGTCATTCCTCACAGCTTCCACGGCACTTGGAAACCAGCCAAAAACAGTTGCTAACTCATGCCTGCTAGAGATTTATATCATGATGTCGTTGTTCAAGCACTCATAGTAGATGGTTGGACAATTACCGACCATCCCTTATATTTAACTTATGGGGGTAGAGACTTGTATGTAGACTTAGGTGCAGAACGAGATGCAATTGCAGCACAAAAAGATAGTCAAAAAATTGCGGTGGAAATTAAAAGTTTCCTAAGTCTTTCGCCAATACGTGATCTTCACGAAGCGGTTGGAAAGTATGACGTTTATTAAATCTTGTTAACAAACGATGTTGCTTTTAAGCGCATAACAGAACTCATTCTTTTTAATCGTAGATGAATTAGAAGCTCAAATATCATACTTTTTGGTATGATATAAATATCATCTTAAAT
>JAQYWN010000623.1 GCA_029379265.1 Rhizonema sp. NSF051 | reverse complement strand
GATAAAACTACATTAAGAGCATCATTGTAAACATCAGGGGGAACTTTAGCTTGATCGGACTTAGTTAATTTCACAATTTCATCGATTAGTTTTGTTAAAGCTATCCTCCCTTCTTTACTCTTTAGTGGATGTTGCTTGGCTTTAAGCAGCAAAGCGTTTAGTTGCTCGCTCTTCTCCGGGTTGACAGTAATCATTTGTCCCAAGAGGCTCTTGGTAGCTTGCTGACGAGTCCACTCATCCTTACTTGTGCTTAATAAGCAAGTCAACGCCTCAACAACGTCGGTGTTACCAACCACAAGTTCTAAGCTAAGAGCGACTTGCTGACGAAGCCACATATCCTTACTATTAGACAATAAATCAATTAAAGTGTTAATAGCTTCCGAGTTTCTAGAATTGATTCGCACCAAGCTAATAGCTGCTTGACAACGCACGTAGGGCTCTTGACTGATCTGTAGTAGATCACTCAATGCATTAACAACATTTTCGGTAAGAATGTTTATTTCACTTAAGAACTTAGCAATTTGCCAACGAGTATCATCATCTGGATTAGTATACAGTTGTTCAGTCAACGCATTAATAAAATCTTCTTTTTGCTGTAGTAGGATATCTTCTCGCTCCAACCACAGCAAAATTAGCTCCTCCCACTGCAGCTCAAAACGGCTCTTGGAGGAGAGGAGGAAGGTTTGCCAGTCTTGTACAGCTTGTGCTGCGAAGTATTCCTGAAAGGTGGGATGAAAGAAGGCATATACCTTTTCATCTGGATTTTCTGCTGCAACTCCTACCTGATTCAACCACCCTAACTGTAGCGCCAGATGAAATAGGGAACCAGATTCATCCGGTTCCCCCAGTTGTGATAAGATGCAATGATGCTGTAGTCGAAATTGAGATGAGTCTTGGGCGATCGCTCTTATTGCTAATCTTCCCAATGCCGCATTCAATTCCTGTCGCTGAGACTTATCGATTGTCCATCTTTCAAGTTTCCATTCGTAAAGTGCTTCAGCAAATTGCTGGTAAAGTGCAACCTTGGTTTGAGGCAGTTCTCCAAGTCGTCTAGCCCAAGTGCGGCACAACAACGCCAATCTCAGGGGATTCTTCACCATGTCTTTGAGCCGCAGCCGACTTGGTAGATCTAACTCAGTTCTTAACTGGCTGCCTAGTTCTGGAGTCTGTGAAAACCAATGACTAATAAACTGCCCCACCTGATCGGTTGGGAGGACATCGCCATAACTAAAGTTCAAAGTGCGATAAACATCGAAACTTTCTAAAGCATTCTTGCCAGCGTCCCAAACATTTAGCCGACAGGTTAGAATCACTCGTGCTTGGGCAACCCAACCAGTCAATTGGTTTGCAATCTTAGCTAAAGGGTTGGCGGTATTGGTAGCCATCTCATCTACACCGTCCAGCAGCAACCACACTCGACCACGATTAAACTGTTCACTTAGGGCTTCCTGCATAGCTTCTGTGACGCGCACTTTCCGGGTAGCCGTTTTCAACCAATTTTCTAGTAAATAAGCTTCTAGGGTTTTTCCCTGTAAGTCTGCCAAGGCAACCCAAATAGCAAAGTCTTCCTTGGTATTTTTGAACACCCAATCTGCTATTTTCTGTAACTGCGTCGTTTTTCCTGCACCCGGTTCTCCAAGAATGGCTAACCGTCGCCCTTGGCTTATTGGACTCTGCCCTTGGCTTAGGATAAGCTTAAAAAACTCATCTTGCTGAAATATTTTTGCGACTTCGTACTCTTGTTCGGGCTGGTATAACTGCGAGCCTCGCTCTGGAGGAACATTGCTACTATGCCTAGCTTGTTGCTGTCGCTCTACCAATGCCAGAGGTACAAAAATCTTATCTATATTAAATCTCAACCCGTCTCTCACAGTCAAAGGATTGGTTGTCAGCCTTTTGTGACTAATCAGCATTCCTTGAGCTAATTGCCGCCAATCAATTTCGGTAGAGGATGATGAGGATGATATTGATACAGGTTGTGGATTTTGTTCTTGCTCTTCAGGCTCAGCTTCACTTTGCAGTTCGGCAACTTGTAACCAGTCTATTTCCAAGGCTTTACAAATCGCCACAAAGGTTTCTTTATTTATAGGGCGTCCTAGCCAAAACCTCTTCAAGCTGGCTGGTGCAACTTGTGCTGCCTCACGCCATTTCACACTCGCTTTTGTCCAGCCACGCTTACGTCTGGCTTCATCCACGACTTGCAGTCCTTGATTAGAAGCTTTGAGAGAAACTGCCATCCTTCCTCTTTAATGTGAATTACTACTTTTGAGATCTAAAAGCACAATCTGTCTTTTGGTATACAGAACCAATATTTAGTATGCTAAATTAGGATAGTCTTCTTACGCATTTTTTACTCATTTTTTATGTATGATGATCAAACAAAAATGCTCAATTCAGAAATATGTCGGATCTACAGGTAATTTATTCCGATAGGACTTACAACCTTTAGTGTACTAAAGATGATAGTTCAAACCTAATATAGTCTAGCAGTAAAATGAGTTAAAAGTGCAACAAAAATACTCCATTTTGTAAAGATTTGAGCCAGCTATCGTTGAGCTTCAAAGGAACTGTATGAACAGACAACAAGTGATATCTATATATAGCGAGTAACTGAACAAACATCGTCGGGTTCAAAGAAACGTGATTAAGCACCAAGCAAAATGGCATTTTATGTGTTCGATTAAAGATAAGAGAGCTTTAAATTTTCTAAAACACAGAGGCAAAGCCAAGATAGGTGTGAATAACACAATGATCAACGATTGCAAGATCACAAGGAAAAAATTAGTACAAGATTGGCGATCGCGGTTAGCTTTAGAGTGTCCAGAACAAAGCGTTGCTAACACCGATAGTATAATTGGCTGGCTTCTGGTAAGTCGCTTTAAGCAGTATGAGAGACTCAACCCAAAGGAACAGAAGATTGTCCTGCAAGAGGTGGATTACCGCTACCAGATTTTACGTCAGCGCTACTTGGGTATTCCTAAAGAACGTGCTTATCGTAACTTGATAACTCGGTTGGGAAGTTTGGTGACATCACGTCCTAGCATTCAGATTTGGATAGCCAAGAGCCACAACCACCAACGTATCATGTTGGATGTGTTGCAAAAAGTTATCCAAGAATTACTGCAAAGCAATAACTATATGCAACAACAGATAACTTGCATCGCCAAATGTACAACTGATGATAGTTTAAAAAACGCCTTACTTTTTGCCAGTTTAGAAGAGTATTGTTTGGGATCAATAGGTAATCAACAGCTATTCGTTTATCACTTTATCAATTATTTAAAGAAGAAAAATGTCTTAGCTTAATTTAAATATATATTATTTAACTATATCCATCTACTGGGGAGTGTGATCGCACGAGTCGGAAGATATATCAGCGCAGCTAGCACAACTATCGACTAACTAATCGCCCAAAGTACTTTTGCCATAGAAAAACTGTGTTTTGGATCAAATATCGATCCAAAACTCACCACAGTCAACTCAAGAGTCATGATCATAAAGGCGCATCTACAGGCTCGCTCTCTTGTGCCAAAGTACTAAAAACATATTTACCGGACTTACGACTCAAAGTGCAGGAGCGCTGATCGCTTTTAGAAATTAAAACAAATTATTTACTTTTTCTAAAGTAAATTTGTGAAAACGTAGCGTATGATACTTTTTTTTCACAACTCACAAGACTATTCTAATGATGGTAAGCAGTTATTTGCTTGGCTTTATCTCTAGATAAAGTTGAGTAAAAAAGTGTTCAAAAAGTCAAGGTCAAGAGTATCCAAGCTTTTGAAGGTCTTACTCGCTGCGGTAATGGTCTTCAATGAAAATAGAGATGCTCCTAGTAGCATATTGTGGAAGCTGGTTTTCAGTCTTTCCACAACACAGCCACCCTCATGACGTTCCTTGCTTATTTAGTTTCCTTTGCATACATAGGAATGCTGTGAGGACACGACCTTGAATGCCTATGCTGGAGCATAGCTTTGTTATTCATGGTAATGTTCAGCATCAGGTTTGGGCTTTGGAGAATCCATAAGACATCTCCGAAAAATAATTATGCGTTTGTTAAAACTCTTGGTAGGGGCGGACGGCCATTCGCCCTTACATTATTTCTCTTGATGTATACGCTAACGACTTTATTCTTCTGGCTATATCCTCTTATCCAACCTGTATAAGGAGTGGGGATAAGTCCCGACTGTGATCATTTTTTAAATTCAAAGTTCAAAATTCAAAATATTGTCAAACAAATTGTGTCCAACTGTGAGGAGGATTCCTCATGTCGCGATGCCGAAGGGCCACGGCGCACATCCGTATCGCACGAGTCGGAAGATAAATCAGTGCTGCTCGCGAAACCATCGACTAACCAATCGCCTGCAATAGAAGAACTGTTTGTCGGGTCGAATATCCATCCAAAAAGCACCACCATCACCTCGAGAAACTTTCGATATTGGCTAGAGAAGTAAAGTTTTATGCTAATTTTTTCCAATTGTCTTGCCAAACATATTTTTTCTATACTAACCTTATCTATCCCTAACGTAAAACTTCTTTTACGTAATGTAAGCATTCAGCTCTTCCAGCGATGGCTGAATGCTTACAGATTGACTTGCCATAAATACCGATGAATAGTAGTAAAAAATATTTTATACATAAATTTCTAATTTGGGGTCTGACGGTATTTATACTTATCGTCATTATGCCTTCTGCTTATTCTCAGGATAATGCTCCATCCGCTAATAAGGCTACAGCTGTTAGTAAGATAGATGGCGCTCCTGTAGTTTTAGAAGATCAAACATTATTTGTCGTTAAAGCAGGTGTCGGCTCGTTTTCAGCAGAAGAGCGAGCGCAGGCGGTGACAAACAGAATTGAAATAATCGCTAAAGATCTAACAGTTCCAGTTAATTCTTTAAAAATTTATAACCTACCAAGTACAACAAATATCTTATCTGGTGATAAAATCATATTTACGATTACAGATGATGATGTAAAAGCCGCAGGGAAAACAAGGCAAGAACTGGCTAATGAATATTTACAAAAAATTAGTAGTACAATCACCAAATATAGGCAAGATCATAGTATCTGTCTCCTTATACACATCT
>JAQYWN010000063.1 GCA_029379265.1 Rhizonema sp. NSF051 | reverse complement strand
AATTTAATTAGGAAAACTTTAAGTGTCATCTGAAATCCAGATCTATTAACAGTGTGATAAAGGTGAGCAGTGCCCACCTACGCCGGTCAAGGTTTCTTTATACAAATGTTTTTACTCACAGCATGAGGTAAAGAAAACGCTCTTCGTCTCGGCAACGGTAGTCACTACCACGGGGGAGTTCTGAGCTACGCTAAATGCATCTTCAGAACACTCTTGGGTGCTTTACGAACTCTGGCTAAGATGGTTTGTTTGCCCAAACGCTGGCACGCCTCATAGCGATGGCATCCAGAGAATCCGTAATACTGCCCGTCCACTTCTAAAACATCTATCGGTTCAAGCTGCCCGATCTCAGCGATCGATTCCATTAAAGCCTGCACTTTCTGTGGATCGTTCTGGCGCGGCAAAGGACGCTTAATTTGATTTAACGCAATTTCTTGGACTTTATTCATAAAAATTTTCTTAACTCTCTTTCTAAATCATACTCGTTATGACTTTATTTTGCCAAGATGAACATGCAAGATAAAAACTTACCTATGATTCTGTGTATCAACAATTAACCACTAACAATCCACGAGATGTCAGAAGATAGACAGCAAATGTTCCCAGCCAGTGACTTCCAGCATAATGTTCGCGCTTCACCTCTGTTAGCCCACTCTGAGTGTGGAGAACTGCAGCCGAACGGAGTGTATTTATCCGGAGATCGCCATCGGGTAAACTGGAAATAATGCCCTCAAGCATCCAAGCGCGACTGAGATTAAGACCTTGGAAGTGCGATCGCGAATAGTCTTTGGGATCGGATACATTTACAGGTTCTAACCAATGGGTATCATCCCCAACGGGTAATTGTGGAAGAAAATCACCGAACCAGTTGGTGAAAGAGGTTGGTGAAAGAACTCGACGCATCAAGTCAGCTTCAGCAAGGCTTGGAGAAAGAAAATCATAGCCCAGTGGCTCAAAGTGCAATGGATAGTTTTGATCGTGCAGGTAAAATTCTTGCGCCTTACTTTTCACCAAGTTAGCAAAGCTTGTATTTTCGGTAACACGTGCCCAATCTAACGCTAAACCAAGAGCAAAAGCCGTTTGATTGTGCATCCCCGTGCGATTAGGAAGTTCCAGTTTTTCCAGCCAACGCTGTAAGTTGTCTGCCACTAACTTCTCTAGTGGTTCCAAAATAGCCAACCAATCTTTCGCTTGGCCATCGTTCCATTCATGGAGTTCCGCCGCGAGTTGCAAAAGCCATACCAAGCCATAAGGGCATTCAAAAGAGGGTTGGTGTTGCAAGTTGACAACTTCCCCTTGAATTTTATCAGCCATGAGATTCCGAGCGAGTGCAAGCCTTATCTCTGTCTGAAAGGAGGCATCAGGAAAGTAACGAACCAAACGTGCCAGCAGCCAGTGAGCATGTACGGCTGAATGCCAATCCAAGCAGCCATAGAAGGCAGGTGTTAGTTCGCGTGGTGGTTTAAGATCCTCGCGGTCTTCCAACCAGTACAGACGATTGTGAGGGTACTCGCGCTCAATGCACTGTTGTGCCAGATTAGCAAATCGTGCCGCAGTCGTTTCATTCATCATGGATAAGGGTTGATTACAATGAGGAGTATTCTCCGAATAAAATCAAGCAACGCGAGTGCTATCTCCAGGTCGGGACGACAAAGCGAACAAACATTTTAATTAATCGGGACGGTCCTGATCCTCAATATATTGCTTAAGTTGTTCAACTGTGACTCCACCACAAGAAGCAATAAAGTAGCCGCTTGTCCACAATACATCTTGGGAATAAACTTTGTTAATATCTTCTGCGAACTCTTTTCTAAGATAACGACTAGAAACTGTTTTCAAATTATTGATCAACTTGCTTAATTCAGTTTGAGGCGTGTACTGAAGAAGCAAGTGAATATAGTCTTGCTCACCATTAAACTCAATTAATCGACCCTCCCACTTCTCCATTAAAGCTGTAAATATTCCCTCTAGTCTTGTCAGCATAGAATCATTAAATACCTTCATCCGGTATTTTGGTGTCAACACTAAGTGACATTTTAAGTCCGAAACTCCTCTAGCTTTATGAATAAAATCTTTTCTCATATTGATAACACTAAAAAAAATCACGTGTTATCATAACACTAAGTAAAGCGCAAAAGTCGAGATTTTCATGAAGGCAAGGTCTCAGTACAAATTTTATCTTCATACTAATCAAAAGCGAGATTTGAACGATTGGTTGTGGATTTCGCGTTACTGGTATAACCGTCAGTTGGAACGGTTGACATGGTGGCAAAACGAAATTTTGCCGATTTTTCGCTCCCACGCCAAGAAGCCCACTCAACTTTCGGTTGATATGAGAGTATGTCACTAGTATCATTGGATATCTGAACTACATAAAACTACTTTTATCATCCACTCCAAGCACTGGCGGCAAAATCAAGTTTCCATGAAAATCGTGTTCTGGCGTTTTTCCTACAAGATATTGACAACATTTTGTTTACTAGGTTTGACTGGTGCGTCTTCGGGTCAAGCAACTCAAACAAAAGATATAGAACTGAAAATTGGGATTGTACAACGATTTGGAGACCAACAAACAAAACAGCTACAACTAGAACCGACTAAAGGCGATCGCCTACAGTTGACATTTAAAAATGGCATTCGGGAGCAAACCTTAGAGACTGCCAAACCTGTCAAGCTAGAAATAATGATGCAAGCTTTACCGGAACCAGTCCTTGAAGAACGGGTGGTTCTGGGAACTTACCGCACTTTTGAAACGGCTGAAGACAGTGCCAAACACTGGCAGGAACGAGGAATCCAGGTAGAAATAGCCCAGCCAGAACGCTGGCAAGTTTGGGCAAAACGGAAAGTTTACAATACTCCTTTACTACGACGTTTGCTGCTACAAAGCGTGCAAAGCACTGGTAATAACACCGCTTATATCAATACTCAAATTCTGGCACAGATACCAAGAGTAAGTTGGGTAGTCAACGGCAACCGTTACAGCCAGAACAACTTGGAAATCACCAGTGGTAAGAACTTGATTGAAGTCAATCAAAGTCAAAAACCAGAGAATGCCCGTCTTTACTCCGGTCGGATGAAGTTACAGCCAAATGCTTACGGTACTTATACTCTGGTGAATGACGTGCTTTTGGAAACTTATTTACGTGGAGTGGTGCCATATGAAATTGGCACTTCAACCCCAAGAAGTGCGTCCGAAGCACAAGCGATTCTTGCCCGAACTTACGTTTTAAGAAATGTACATAGATTTGCGATCGATGACTATCAATTGTGTGCTGATACTCACTGCCAAGTCTATTTTGGTTTGAATGGAGTATCGACCAACACAGACCAGGCGATCGCGGCAACACGAGGTATGGTACTAACTTATCAAAACGAGCTAGTAGACGCCCTCTATTCTTCGACGACTGGTGGCGTCACAGCTTCTTTTAGCGATGTTTGGAATGGAAATGATCGTCCCTACCTGCAACCTGTCGTAGATGCTCCCACTGAATTTTGGAACTTATCCACTCAGAGTTTATCGGACGAAGATAACTTTGAGAAGTTTATCAGCCTGCAAAAAGGATTTAATGAAACTGATACAAATATGTTCCGTTGGCGCAAAGAAAGCAGCTTAGCAGATATTACAAAGGATTTGCAGAAATTTCTCAAAGTGAAAAACAGTCCCTTCGCAAAGTTTAAAACTATAGAAGAGATGAATATTGTTGAGCGAAGTAGCAGCGGACACATTTTGAAACTTGATGTCAAAACTAATATTGGCACTTTTTCTCTACGTAAAGACGAAGTTCGTAGCGCCTTTGCCGCACCAAGGAGTACGCTTTTCTACCTGCAAGCTTTGAACAAAGGCGAACCACATCTCTGGGGATACGCTTTTATCGGTGGCGGTTTGGGACATGGAGTTGGTTTAAGTCAAACTGGCGCTCAAAATTTAGCTAAGCTAGGTTGGTCAACTCAGAAAATTCTTCAGTTCTATTATCCCGGCACTCAAATTCAAATTCTCAACGACGCCATCAAGCAAACGACAGAGTGACAGAGAAAGAGGAGCAGATCGCACTCGTGCTGACTCCTTCTTACTAAAACAGGAACACAAAATTTCTTGCGTTCCTGCATGAAGTGAAATCAATATTTTATCGAAATCAGGTCATAAGAGCAGACACAGCAGAATAATTTTCTCTACCTGTGCTGCTTGTTTTAGTAAAGATCTTCTTCTTTGTGGGTTTCGATGGTACAGTTTGCGGTTGGGTAGGCGACACAAGTCAGCACATATCCTGCTTCTATCTGGTCGTCATCTAAGAAAGATTGGTCAGATTGGTCAACCGTACCAGATACTAATTTACCTGCACAGGTGGAGCAAGCACCAGCGCGGCAAGAGTATGGTAAATCCAGACCAGCTTCTTCAGCAGCGTCTAGAATATAGGTATCATCAGGAACGTCAATAGTTTGGTTAAGACCTTCCCCTTCATTGACCAATGTAACTTTGTAACTTGCCATTTAATATTCCTCTCTTTTGCCAACGGTAGTATAAGTTATGCTAAAGCAAGTAGAGCAGCTTACCCCCTAAGGTTAGCCGCCAGTTCAAATTTGCTTCATTTCTGATACTACGAGAAAAACTAAAGGATGTAACTCGAAATTGACCCCGATTAGTAATGAAATTTAGTTATGTAAACCTCATAAGTTTTGCTTATCAATAAATCTTCCAATAGCTGGATTATTAAAAAAAGTTATAAATGTACAAAAATTTCTCGAATTTATTAGACATTTACATAGGATACAACTAGCAAGAGAAAAATTGTGACCGCAGAAAGGCATTCATCTTCACTATTTCACTCTGGCACAAGGGTTACAAGCCCCCAACGCGCGTTATACAACACAAAAAAATGTATTTCGAGACGCTCCGCGCTCTTAGATACGGTGTTGTCATTAAATCTTCGCTCCGGCAATTTGTGGGGATACATAGCAACATAGTTGGGAACTTCCTAGCTTCCTTCTTAACATAGCGAACTAAATTATACCTAGAATGTATAACAAATCTGATTTTGTGAAAGAACACTCTATACGAGTTGGTTTAGTTGGTACTGGCTACGTAGCAAAGTTACGGGCTGAGGCGTTGCTGAATGACGATCGCGCTACACTAGTCGCTGTTGTTGGAACTACATTAGAAAAGACTGAAGCCTTTGTAAAAGACTACCAAGCTGTGGCAGTGAGTTCTTGGCAACAGATCGTAGAGCGAGAAGATGTAGATCTGATTGTGATCGCGACGATCAATCGAGATCATGGTGAGATCGCGCGTGCAGCACTCTTAAGTGGCAAACACGTCATTGTCGAATATCCACTTTCAGTGGACGTAGCAGAAGCTGAAGAACTGGTTGCCCTTTCAAAAGCAAAAAACAAACTCTTGCATGTCGAACACATTGAGCTTTTAAGTGGTGTGCATCAAGCCTTGAAGAAACACATACCACAAGTTGGTCACGTTTTTTACGCCAGCTACAACACGATTAATCCTCAGCATCCCGCACCTCGCAAATGGACTTACAGTCATGAGCTTTTTGGCTTTCCCTTGATAGGAGCGCTATCACGATTGCACCGTTTGATAGATTTGTTTGGTGAAGTCTTAACTGTTAACTGTCACAACCGATTTTGGCAGATGGAAACAGAATATTACCAAAGCTGTTTTTGCGTAACTCAACTATCCTTCACAAACGGACTGTTAGCACAAGTCATTTATGGTAAAGGCGAAACACTATGGTTCGCAGAACGCAAGTTTGAAGTTCATGGCGAAAACGGTGGATTAGTTTTTGATGGCGAGACAGGATTTTTACTTCGCTCAGGAGAAAAGTCTTCAATCGAGGTTGGTACTCGTAAAGGATTGTTTGCTAAAGATACAAGTCTGGTATTAGACCATTTAACCAACAGTACCCCTTTATATATCACCTCAGATAAGAGCTTATACACTCTCAAAGTTGCTGATGCAGCAAGGCGTTCTGCGGAAACTGGGGAAACTATAATGGTAGCAGATTATCTAAATATAGTTACGTCAACAACGCAGTAGCAACAAGCCAATCAGATTCCACACTTACAGCAGTAAAATTCGATGAAAACCGACACGATTGTTATTTTATCCAACAGAGAATTAGATAAGATGCGTCAGGCTGGACGCTTAGCAGCCGAGCTATTACATCATCTTGAACCAATGGTTAAGCCAGGGGTAAGTACTCTCGAACTGAACGATGAAGCTGAACGTTGGACACAGGCTCATAACGCAAGAAGCGCACCCCTTGGTTACAAAGGCTTTCCTAAGTCAATTTGTACTAGTGTGAATGAGGTCATCTGTCATGGTATTCCTAATGCCAAGCAGATTCTCAAGGAAGGTGACATTATCAATATAGATGTGACGCCAATTGTTGATCGTTACCACGGCGATACATCTAAGACATTTTTCGTCGGTACCCCTTCCCCAGTAGCAAAAAAATTGGTCGAGGTGACAGAAGAATGCTTGAGAAGAGGCATTGCTGAAGTCAAGTCGGGCGCACAGGTGGGAGATATTGGCGCGGCTATTCAAGAGTACGCTGAGGCACAAGGCTTTTCTGTTGTACGAGACTTCGTGGGACATGGTGTCAGTCATATTTTCCATACAGCCCCAGAGATTCCTCACTACGGGACACGCGGTAAGGGAAAACGCTTAAGACCTGGTATGGTTTTTACCATCGAGCCGATGATTAACGAAGGAACTTGGGAAGTCGAGGTTCTCAAAGATGGTTGGACTGCCGTAACGCGCGATCGCAAGCTTTCCGCTCAATTTGAGCATACCCTAGCTGTCACCGAAGACGGTTTTGAGATCCTCACCCTGCCTTAGTAGATAACTTAAATTTCTCCGTTGTCAGTTCGTTTTCTTCTTCACAGGCTTACAGCCGATTTTACTAGCTATCATCAAGCATTTTAAGTAATCGTAAAATTATGGCTGTTCTCAATTATATCCCATACACTCGCGCCCTCTCTCAAGTTTGGGAGAGGGGTGCAGTGTTAAAATCGGTGAGGGAATTATGTATGTGATTTTACCCTTGTTGCGGATTCACTAAACCTACACATTTGTGATCGGATCATCTAGGCGCGAAGGTTTGTGAAGGGAGAGCAAATTCCGAGAGGCTTCGCTGATTGAAGCTTCACATATCTTATGTTTGTTGATATTCGCCTGTCAATACCTCATCAAGAATTTTTTCCTGGGCTTCATGTAAGGCTTGCATTGCTTTTAAGTTACGGCGTGAGCGTCTTCCGTATAACCTAGCACTAAACACAGTGATAATCGCTAATATGTCTTCACACATTTCCTGCTCAGGTTCAACATCCATCGGCTTATTTAGGATGATGATCTCAGTGTTGTTCCCCTCGCATAAGGCAAAAATCAACTCAGAGCCGAATCGCAGCAGCCGATCTTTGTCTGTGATTACCAGTCGCTCAACTTCATTACGCTGGAGCATGTCAATCAACTTCAGCAATCCTTTCTTCTTATAGTTCAATCCAGAACCAATATCGCTCAGAGAATAAATATTGTCCCACCCAAGATTTTCACAGTAAGCACAAAGAACCGCTGTTTGAGTCGTTAAATTGTCTTTGCGTTGTGCAATACTTACACGAGAGTATGTCACCGTAAATCGTAGATTGGGGTTATCTATTTTCAGCAAGTCAGCGACTCGATAGCGACGGTGATTACCTTCGGTGCGATCTACTGGTTTTAACTTCCCCGCTTTTTCCCAACGTCTTAATGTTTCAATTGAAACACCTTTAATTTTTGCGGCTTCACCTATTTGCACTAAATCTTCTAATCTCAACATTGTTGACTTTCTGACAAGCTATGTTGAGATTTAACTAGATTTTGCCGCCACTGTCAACACGCTATAGCTTAATCAAAAAGAATCTGGCTTATGATTTCCGATCAAGATGAATAGCTTGTTCG
Source organism: Rhizonema sp. NSF051 (assembly GCA_029379265.1). Taxonomy (GTDB): domain Bacteria; phylum Cyanobacteriota; class Cyanobacteriia; order Cyanobacteriales; family Nostocaceae; genus Rhizonema. The sequence goes on along the minus strand of JAQYWN010000063.1, from coordinate 9,004 downwards.
AGAGCGGATTTTTCTCTGGCTTTACGTGCATAAGGTTGTAGCTTTGTCAAGTTACAGCCTGTGATTATACTTAGATCTTCCAAATTCATTCCCTTCATCAACATTTCTACACACCAAGTTTGTTGAGCTTGTTCAATCAGTGGTTGTCGATCTTCAGGTGTCAATAATCCTGCCGTCAAGATAAGCCAGAGTTCTTGTATTTCTTCCTCTGAAATTGGCATTCCATTATCGTTCAGAAATAATGCAGGTTGGTCATCTTTACGAACTTTCAGCCATTGAGTTAAGGGATTGCGAGTATAAGAACCATAACGCTTACCCATAATCCACTGATTGACTGGGACTTGTCGAATTGAGCCTATCTGCAATAAATGTCGGTTGGCATCCTGAATTTGGTGAGAGCGCTCTAAATCAACAATTTCTGCTGGAGATAACCCGGCTCCGAACAAAACGTACATGAGAGCATAATCTCGGAGTCCCGATTTTTTAGCTTTTTGGAGAATTATGTGGACTAAATTTGCTGGTAAATCTATGACTTTGTCTGTGGCGATCGCCTGATAATATCCTTGAGTCGATGTCACTTTATTTAAAAACAGCGCCACTAAATTTTCCAAGAACTCGTCTCTGTCATGCCAAAGTTCATGAAATTCGCTGGTAAATTCAATCACAGCATACCCCAACAACATAGTATTGAGTAAACTTGCGAGCTTTTGAGCTGGTAAATGCGTGTATAATTTATCACGCTCTATCACCGTTGTTAAATATTCCGTCACATAGTGATTGGCTTGGGTTAAGCTTCGTCCCAGTGCCTGTCGATTTTCTACAGGATAGTGTCCTGCCTCACCGACAACAGAGCGCACTAAGTCTGGAATTTGTTCTAGTGAGTGCAAGCGCTCTTCACAATAGTCTTTGAGAGCTTGGGAGACACTGGTTATTTGACTTGCTTGCATTTTCAAAGACTCACCCAGATTTCTAAACACTGGCGATTCGGAAATTACCGCCAGCAGTAATCCGTGCTTGTTACCAAAATGCCGAAACAGTGTGACTTCATTCACTTTTGCTAATTCCGCAATCTGTCGTGTGGTTGTCTCGGTGACTCCCTGCACGGTAAATAATTCTATTGCAGCATCTATCAAGCGCTGTCTGGTTGGGTTTATTGAAGTAGACATAAATTAATTATCTTTAATGATGTAAGTAACACTTGCATTTTAGTTTTATTCTTGCTAAGCTAGCAAATGTAAGTAAGACTTGCATCTTCTATTTTTACTTTAGCTGTAGAGAAAGCATTCAGCTATCAGCCCGAAGTACGATTAGGACTTGTTTGAGTAGCTGAGTATAAAGTTTTATACACTTTAGTTCTTAAGCTGACCGTTTACTTAGTATTCACGTCACAGGAAAAATATATGACGACAACACATTCAGCTGTCACTGAGGGTAAGCAGCCGCTTGCCTTGAGTTGGATTAATGTGGCATTTTTTGGGACATTTCATGCTTTGGCAATGCTTGCACCTTGGTGTTTTTCTTGGTCAGCTTTGGGAGTCACAATTTTCCTTCACTGGCTGTTGGGCAGCATTGGGATTTGTTTGGGATATCACCGACTTTTGAGCCACCGCAGTTTACAACTGCCAAAGTGGTTGGAATATGTGATTGTGACTTTGGGTGCAATGGCTTTGCAAGGAGGACCTATCTTTTGGGTAGCGACACATCGCCTGCATCACGCACATACAGAAGACGAAGAAAAAGACCCCTACTCTGCAAGGCGTGGTTTTTGGTGGAGTCATATGCTGTGGATTTTTTATCCGCGTTCGGAGTTTTTTGACTACGAATTTTATAAAAGATATGCCCCCGATCTGGCGCGGGATACATTCTACCGTCAGTTAGATCGCCACTTTTTACTGCTGCAAATACCTCTTGGCATTCTGTTATTTGCTTTGGGGGGATGGTCTAGTGTTATATATGGTATCTTCGTGAGATCAGTATTGCTTTGGCATACTACTTGGCTGATTAATTCTGCGAGTCACATACGCGGTTACCGTTCTTTCCAAGTGGATGACAACTCTTGCAACCTTTGGTGGGCAGCAATTCTCACTTATGGAGAAGGTTGGCACAACAATCACCATGCTTACCCAAATGTTGCCAAAGCTGGATTACACTGGTGGGAAGTTGATATGACTTGGTGGACGATTAAAATTTTGCAGAATCTTGGTTTAGCGAAGAAAGTTGTGATGTTTCCTACGTTAAAGTAGGGAAAGTATGAATGAGCTTCACGCACTCGTCGCAAAGACGTAAAGGCTCGGTTAGGTGAAACAGGCGGAAATCCTACTCCAGAAAGACGTGAAGACCGATCCAGCGACTAGCTCGTCTATTTTTAGAATAGCTGTATAAAGAATAAAACTGAGTATTGTTCTCTGGTTCGTTCCTTCATAACTACTATGCAGCCAACTAACCCTAACCAATTTACAGAAAAAGCCTGGGAGGCGATCGCGCATACTCCTGATATTGTTAAACAATACCAACAACAGCAGATTGAAAGCGAACACCTGATGAAAGCGCTGCTAGAACTTGAAGGACTAGCCAGCAGTACTTTCACTAAGGCAGGTGTGAATGTCCAAAAACTGCGCGATCGCACCGAACAGTTTATCCAAAGTCAGCCAAAAGTATCTGGGAGCAGCAGCTCTGTTTACTTAGGACGGAGTTTGGATACACTGACAGATAGAGCCGAAGCGTATCGCAAAGAATTTAAAGACGAATACATCTCAATTGAACATTTATTGCTTGCTTATGCCAAAGATGACCGCTTTGGTAAAGGTGTATTCCAAGAGTTTGGATTAAATGAAGCAAAACTAAAGAATATTATTAAACAAATTCGTGGGAGCCAGAAAGTGACCGATCAAAATCCAGAAGGCAAATACGAAGCACTGGAAAAATACGGGCGCGATCTCACAGAAGCTGCTCGTCAAGGTAAACTCGATCCAGTGATTGGGCGTGATGATGAGATTCGCCGCACCATCCAAATTCTATCGCGCCGGACTAAGAATAACCCGGTACTTATCGGTGAACCTGGTGTAGGTAAGACTGCGATCGTCGAAGGATTAGCACAGCGTATCGTTGAGGGTGACGTACCTCAGTCTCTAAAAGATCGCAAACTGATCGCTTTAGATATGGGTGCTTTGATTGCCGGAGCAAAATTCCGGGGTGAGTTTGAAGAACGTCTCAAAGCAGTCTTAAAAGAAGTCACTGAGTCTGGTGGCAATATCATCCTTTTTATTGATGAAATTCACACCGTTGTTGGTGCTGGTGCCACCCAAGGTGCAATGGATGCGAGTAATCTCCTAAAACCAATGCTAGCAAGAGGTGAATTGCGCTGTATTGGTGCCACAACCTTAGACGAATACCGCAAATACATTGAAAAAGATGCGGCTTTGGAAAGACGCTTCCAACAGGTTTATGTTGATCAACCCAGTGTGGAAGATACAATTTCGATTTTGCGCGGGTTGAAAGAACGGTACGAAGTTCACCATGGGGTGAGAATTTCCGATAGTTCTTTGGTTGCTGCCGCCACATTGTCCAGTCGCTATATTAGTGATCGCTTCTTACCAGATAAAGCCATTGACTTAGTCGATGAAGCTGCCGCCCGACTGAAAATGGAGATTACCTCCAAGCCAGAAGAATTAGACGAAATAGATCGCAAGATTCTACAGTTGGAAATGGAGAAGCTATCGCTGCAAAAAGAAAGCGATCTTGCCTCTAGAGAGCGTCTGGAAAGAATCGAAAAAGAACTTGCCGATTTTAAAGAAGAACAACGGGCATTAAGTACTCAATGGCAGTCCGAAAAAGACGTTATCAATAAGATTCAGTCGATTAAAGAAGAAATTGATCGCGTCAATGTTGAGATTCAGCAAGCAGAACGCGACTACGATCTCAACCGCGCTGCTGAGTTGAAATACGGTAAGTTAACCGATCTGCACCGCAAATTGGAAGCAGCAGAAACTTCCCTAGCTCAAACGCAAACCAGTGGAAAATCACTGTTACGCGAAGAAGTTACAGAAGGTGACATTGCAGAAGTTATTTCTAAGTGGACGGGGATACCCATCAGCAAGTTGGTGGAGTCGGAAAAAGAAAAACTACTGCATTTAGAAGATGAACTGCACCGCCGTGTAGTGGGACAAGATGAAGCCGTTACAGCTGTTGCTGATGCGATTCAGCGTTCTCGTGCTGGACTTGCTGATCCTAATCGTCCGATCGCCAGCTTTGTTTTCTTAGGTCCTACAGGTGTTGGTAAAACTGAACTGGCGAAAGCTTTGGCGGCGTATATGTTTGACACCGAAGACGCGTTGGTGCGGATTGATATGTCCGAGTATATGGAGAAACACGCTGTCTCTCGGTTGATCGGTGCCCCTCCAGGCTACGTGGGTTACGAAGAAGGCGGACAATTGACTGAAGCGATTCGTCGCCGTCCTTACGCAGTGATTTTGTTCGACGAAATTGAAAAAGCACACCCGGATGTTTTTAACATCTTCCTGCAAATTCTTGATGATGGGCGTGTGACTGATGCTCAAGGTCGTACAGTAGACTTTAAAAATGCTGTGATTATTATGACCAGTAACATCGGTTCGCAGTATATCCTGGATGTGTCTGGCGATGACTCGCGCTATGATGAAATGCGCCATCGGGTGATGGAAGCAATGCGTAGTAGCTTCCGTCCGGAATTCCTCAACCGTATTGATGAGATTATCATCTTCCACGCTTTACACAAAGGCGAATTGCGCCAGATCGTTCAGTTCCAAGTTGAGAGACTGCGGAAAAGATTGAGCGATCGCAAGATGTCTCTCAAACTTTCTAGTACTGCTATTGACTTTTTGTCTGAAGTAGGGTATGACCCGGTATTTGGAGCGCGTCCATTGAAGCGAGCGATTCAACGCGAGTTAGAAACTCAAATTGCCAAGTCTCTATTGCGCGGCGAATTTAACGATGGCGACACTATTTTTGTAGATGTGCAGAATGAGCGTCTTTCCTTTACTCGCTTACCTGCCGAGTTGGTAACAACTTGATTATTGGCAACGAATAAATAAGTAATGTAACGGAGGAGTTATCTGGTGAGAATCATGGATAAATCTTCCGTTTTATCTCAATTACGGTTGAGTTACAGCAATTTTCATTTGGATGAGATACACTTTTTAATTCCGCGCAGCAGTACTAGATCGCTTCTCGTTTAAGTCACATACGTAATGTCTTCACCTCTCTTAACGTGTACCCATCTCCCAAATTTGAGAGATGGGCTGGGGGTGAGGGCACGATTGGATGAGATCCAAATGAGAATTGCTATAATACAGGTCGGTAGAAATAAGTAGACCCTTCGGGTGACGCTCGTTCCGACGCTCCTGACGCTCGTTCGCATGATTGCGTCTCCCCTTGGGAGAAGACTCGGTAACGCTGACGCTCGTTCCGACGCTCGTTCCTCGCTACCGCTGACGCTCGAAGACTCGCTAACGCTGCGCTAACGCTAATGCTACCGCTTCGCTAACGAAGATCGCTAACACCAGTCGCTTAGGCATGTGGCGTCCGCGCTGGCTCACTTTTGACGAATGCCTTGCAGTACTAGTTGTTGCTTCTACCGTGAGCATAGCTGCCTTCTTCACTCACTTTTTCGGCTGAAAAATATTCTTTGGGATGATAGAAATAATTGTTTGATTCATTCTTCTCAATTATTCCATTCACCAATAAACCTAAGATATTGTGATCAGAACTCTCTAACATCTCTTTAGCCGCACTAGCACTGCTAGAATCAATGACTCCGGGTCGAGCCACTAACAAAATCCCATCAGTCATGTGGCTTAAAGTTAGAGCATCGGCAGCCAAGAGCAGGGGAGGGGCATCAATAATGACAAAGTCATATTGATCTGCAAAATTTTCAATCAGAGATGCCATCCGCTTAGAATCCAGCAAAGCCAGTGGATTAGGAGGTTTAACTCCAGCTGTTAAGACATCAAGATTATCCATTACCTTACACACACCAGTTTTGAATTCGGCCTGACCTACAAGAACCTCGCTTAAACCTGCTGTATTGGTGAGCTGCCAGAGATAATGTTGAGAAGGAACTCGCATATCTGCATCAATGAGTAAAACTTGACGCCCTAGTTGAGCGATCGCTGCCGCTAAATTAGCTGAAACTGTAGATTTGCCTTCTTTAGGAACTGCACTAGTGACCACAATAGTCTTCAATACCTTATCCGAACTAAGAAATCTCAGATTAGCTTGAATCATGCGATAAATTTCGCTAGTCAAAGAGTGAGGCATATCTCTGACAGCAATTTCTGGAGGTGTTGATTCGACATATCGGTGAGTGGAAACCTTTTTAGGTAACAAAGGAACAATCCCAAGCATTGTATATCCAAATATCTCTCTGATTTCCTTGAGGGTTTTTAGAGATTTGTCTCTCATTTCTATAAGGAGAACAGTTGTCGTAGATAAAAATAAACCCAACATCATGCCTAGCGCCAAAACGATAGGTTTTTGACTTAATGTTGCCTCTTCCGGAACTATGGCCTGAGTAATGATCCTGGCGTTGGCTGTATTTTTATTTGCTGCTACCTGTAATTCTTGAACCTTTTTCAACAAAATTTGGTAATTAGATTGGGCGAATTCAGCCTTCTGTTCTAGCTCGCGCTGATTTTGTACCAACAAAGGAAGGCTTTTGACTCGGCTTTGGTAGGTAGAGAGAGAATTGTACAGAGAGGCGAGTTTTTTAGTCAAGCCAAGGCGCTGCGTTTCTGATTGCTGGAAATCTTTGATCAGGCTTTGTCTGAGTTCTCCAATCTGCAATAGTCTTTGCGGAACTTTTGTTTTATTGCCAGTACTCTGTTCAACTTGCTTTTGCAGGAGGGCTTGCAAGTTAGCTTTGTTTGCTTCTAAGTCAACAATTATAGGGGTTCTATCTAAGAAACGGCTACGCTCAATTGCTAACTTTCGATCAACCTCTTGAATTTGTGTCAGAATTGCTTGCACTGCAGGTGACTGGTTGAGAGCAATAAGATCTGTCGCCTTCTGGGAATTCAGATTTACTTTCTGACGCAGTGCATTGGTTTGGGCGGTAACCTCATCCAGTTGAGCCTGAACATTATTAATTTCGGTGTTTAAATTCCCAATGATTGCAACAGCTGACTTTGACTCCTCTGAAAGATCGACAACATTATTCTTCTGTTTAAAGCTGCGTAGTGCTACTTGTGTATCGTGGACACCAGCTTGAGCTTTAGGAAGCTGCTTGTCTAGTAATCGCTGAGTTTCTTCCGCTTCAAAGCGACTTGTAATAATATCACTTTTTAAATAAAGATTCATAATTTGGTTGACTACTGCCGCTGCTTCGTTAGGATTACGGCTTTTGTAGGTAACCCGTAAAACATCTGTACCACCAACAATTTTTAGTGTCAAACCTTGTTCTAATACTTCAACTTTTAGCGGTTCACCTTTGTTGTTTTTTAGTTTTAGTTCCTTTATTGTCTGTTGCAACAAAGAAGGAGAAGAAATGACTTCTATCTGAGTACTGATAGGATTTTGAGTTGCTACCAGTGTTCTCAAATCACCTGTCGTTTGTCCTTCAGGACTACTCAGCAAAAGATTAGATCCAAAAGATGGGATTCTGAATAATAGTTTTCCTTCAGCTTGATAGGATGGTTTCATAAATGTTGTAGCTACATAACTGATAGCAACTGTGAGCAAAAAGATACTGCTAACAGACATCCACCGCCGTTTCAATATTAATAAATAGCGGGTTAAATCGAAATCAACTGATTCTCTGGATTCCATACTTTTTTATATATTAAATTAATAGTCCTGCTTGGAAATGGCAGGTTATTGCTGTACTAGTGAATGAGATATGAATTGATTAAAAGGGAGAGCGTTTTCCATTGACTTATAGCTGCTAAAAATAGCATTAGAATGCTCGCCTTTTACAAAATCAGAGCCATTATAAGATATATTGTTCTCCCATTTGTTATTATTAGAATAGTCATCTACAAAGGTTTTTTTCTCCCCTTCGCTGGCATAAACTATATTTTGATAAAACTGTATATTAGAAGAAAATAATGCAGTTAACTCTCCGTTAAGAGTCCCCTCTAAATTACGAGATTTTAAATTTTTAAAAGCTGTATTATTTCTCACAATAACATTGTCGCTTTGAAAAACGTCGATTCCTCTGCCGCCATTATCAAAAACAAAGTTATTTTCAACTAACGTCCAATTTGTATATTTTGGTGATCTCGTCTCACCTTGAGTGTGCCTGAAATCGTCAATTATAATGCCGTTTCCATCAGTAAATTTTCCATCTTCTCTTGGTACTTTATTTTCATTTGAGTAAGAGATATTACCTCTAATTATATTGTGAAAGCCAGATTTATCATCATAAGCTTTAGCTTGGTAAATGGAAATACCACTACATTGATAAGGTGATCTGAATGCGTTGCGATAAGAAACATTACCTTCAATATATAGATAATCCGTCTCTTGCCCAGAAATACCTCCACATCCAGAATCGTAAATTTCATTATTGAGAACTTGTGTGTGATGGTTTCCCTTACCGACATGAATCCCCGAGCCGATTTGAGTAGAGGTAATTTTAAAACCAATTATTTTTATATAATTCCCTTCTATTTTAAAAGTCCCGTCTTGAGTTCCTCGGACAAACGGCTTATCACCGGGAAAAGCTTGGAAAACAATCCAATTCTGAGAATTTCCAGATTGTATAACAGTGATATTTTCGTCGTAAGTCCCATTTTTTACATAAACAATATCTCCCGCAGTAACTTTTTGATTAGCTTGCTGTATTGTCTTGAATGAAAGAGTTTGTGTTGTACCGAGATTGCTATCATTTCCTTTACTGTTATCGACATAGTAAGTTGTCCCCGAGCTTTTAGTAGCAGCCTCTGTTACGCTGACTTCTGGCGCTTCAACATCCGCCCATGCATACCTATCCTGATGTTTGATTTCATCAAAAGTATAAATACTATTATTA
>JAQYWN010000622.1 GCA_029379265.1 Rhizonema sp. NSF051 | reverse complement strand
AAAGGTAAAGTCTTGGCTGTTTAATGGTCTGTTTATTTCCGCCAAGCTGTACTAGTACATGATGGCGTAAATAAAGACTACCCTGACGCTCGTTCGTCGAAGATCGCTAACGCTGCGAAGATCGGGTGACGCTCGTTCCGACGCTCCTGACGCTCGTGCCTCGAAGATCGCTAACGCTGCGCTAACACCAGTCGCTGTGAGTTCGGGCTAACCCTCCTGCAGCGCTGGTTCACCATCTTAAACAGCCAGAACTGATTCTATAGCAACGGACAGGACGCTTAGGACAATTCTCAAGATACAAATCATGGTGTTGCAGCCCTCTACAACCAACTTGTCCTAACAGGTTTGGCGACTGCTATAGCTTTTTAATTTTGCGGAAAGTCAGGGGGGTCGGTTTCCCTTGAGCCAAGTTTGCGTTTAAGGGAAACCCTCCAAACAACTTCTATATAGCTTAACTTTGTCAAGACGAATTTTTAATTACAAGGTATCGGCATCAAGATCTTTACTGATGACGGTGGCGTTCAGAAATCACTTTACCATCTTCCTCCACTGACTCTAGCTGGTAAGTTGGGGGATATGGCTTGCTGCGATGCCGAATTCTATTAATCACGATGTAAAGAATCGGAACAATAAACAAACTTAAGAGAGTTGAGACAATCATTCCGCCGAAAACTGCTGTTCCCAGAGATTGTCTGCTCGGTGCGCCTGCTCCTTCTGCAGTTACCAACGGCCAAATACCCAAAATAAAAGCAAAGGAAGTCATGAGAATTGGTCGCAAGCGTTCTTGTGCTGCTTGGATTGCTGCTTGTGAAATCGAAAGCCCTTCTACTCGAAGTTGGTTGGCAAACTCCACAATCAGAATTGCGTTCTTACTTGCTAAACCAATCAGCATTACCAGACCGACTTGACAAAATATATCATTGGGTAAACCTCGGAGTGATTGCGCTGCCAAAGCCCCAAAGATTGCTAAGGGAACACTCAACATAATAATGATTGGGTCAACGTAGTTTTCATACTGAGCTGCAAGCACTAAGAATACAAAGACAAGACCCAAGCCAAAAATCAAAGGCGCTTGACCACCAGAAGTTTGTTCTTCAGCTGCAATTCCCGACCATTCGTAACCAAAACTTACTGGCAGAATCTCTTCTGCAAGTCTTCCCATAGCTTGAAGTGCCTGTCCGGAACTGGCACCAGGAGCTGCTGAGCCATTAATTTCTATTGAACGGAACAAATCATAGTGATTAATTGTTTGTGCCCCAGTGGTAGAAGTCACTTTCACTAAATTACTTAAAGAAATCATTTGATTGTTGGCAGAGCGAACATACAATTTACCGATGTCCTGTGGATTGGAACGAAATTGAGCATCAGCTTGGACATACACTCGGTAAGTTCGCCGCAGGAAATTAAAGTCGTTAATATATCGTGAACCCAAGTAACTTTGTAGGGTATTAAAGATATCGCTAACAGAAACTTGCAGCGCCTTGGCTTTATTGCGGTCTACTTCAATCAAAAGCTGAGGCGTACTTGCCGCATAAGTGCTAAACACAGCTTGCAATCCTGGTGTTTGATTACCACGTTGGAGTAGCTGACCCATGATTTGCACCATTGTATTTAAGTCACTAGTGCCGCTCTTGTCTTGTAGCTCAAATTGGAAGCCACTAAAATTCCCCAAACCCTGAATTGCTGGCGGATTCACTGGTAATATTCTTGCTTCTGTAATTCCTGCAAACTTCGCTCTTAACTTGCCAATGATTGCCTGTGCTGACTGACTCGCTTCGGGGCGTTGGTCCCAAGGTTTGAGTGTTGTAAAAATTGCACCATTGTTAGCAGTGTTGCCACCACCTAAACCAAAGCCTCCCAAAGCAAAAGTGCCTACAACTTCAGGTAATTTGAGAATTTCGTTTTCTACCTCACGTATAACTTTGCTAGTATAATTAAGCGAAACCCCCTCTGGTCCTTGGATGATAGTAATGAAATAGCCTTGGTCTTCATCAGGGAGAAAAGCTGTTGGGATGCGGGTGTAGAGCCAGCCTGTGAACCCTAAGAACAGGATGAATAACACCACGACGATCGCTCGGAAACTATTCAAACTTTTGAGACTTCGCTCGAATGTCTTACGCGTCCACTCGATAACATCATTGACGTGATCGAAAAACCAGCCCAACAAACCGCCTGGTTTTTGTCCCGGACGCAGCAGCAACGCTCCCAATGATGGACTCAGGGTGAGGGCAAGAAAAGTAGAAATTGCCACACTAAAGGCAATTGTTAGTGCAAATTGTCGATAAATTTGTCCTGTAGATCCAGGGAAGAATGCCACTGGGACAAACACTGCCATCAACACGAGTGAAATTGCGATTACTGCCCCAGAGAGTTCCCGCATTGACTCCGAGGCAGCGTCAATTGGAGACATGCCTTCATTCTCAATTAAGCGAGCGATATTCTCGACGACAATGATGGCATCATCAACTACGAGTCCTGTGGCTAAAGTGAGACCAAACATGGTCAGGGTGTTAATTGAAAACCCAAACAGTTTAATTAAGGCAAAAGTGCCGATCAATGCTAAAGGAATGACAATGACAGGAATCAGAGTCGTGCGCCAATCTTGCAAAAAGATGAAAACCACCAATACCACAAGAAAGATCGCTTCCAGCAGTGTCTTGACAACTTCTACAAGTGATGCCTGAATAAAATCCGTTGTGTCAAATGCGACTCTATACTGCACCCCTGGCGGAAAATTTTTGGCGATTCGTCTCATTTCAGCTTTCACTTCATTGGCAACGTTTAAGGCATTACTTCCTGGAGTGGGAAATATTCCGATACCTACGCCATCTTGACCCCTAAATCTGAGAAACGAACCGTAATCTTCGGCTCCAAGTTCAACCCGACCGACATCTTTAATCTTGATTAACGAGCCATCCGTATTATTTTTTATAACAATATCCGCAAATTCCGAAGGCTCTTTGAGCCTGCTGACAGCTTGTAAGTCGATCTGGTACATTTGATCGGGTAGTGTCGGTGCTTTACCGATTTGCCCAACACCTACTTGCACGTTTTGTTCGCTAACAGCATTGATCACATCCTGAGCCGTGAGGTTGCGGCTGGCAAGGCGAGCGGGATCGAGCCACAAACGCATGGCATAGCGGCGGGCACCAAAAATCTGTGCATCACTCACACCCGGAAGTTTTTTCAGCGCATCTACTACATAAAGATCAACGTAATTGCTTAAGAAGGTATTATCGAATTGCTGCTTATCGCTGTAAATCCCCATTGCTAACAGGATGTTGCTAGACTGCTTGCTGATGGTGACTCCTGTTCTCTGTACCACGTCTGGCAACTGCGGTTGAGCGACGGATACGCGATTTTGGATGTCAACAGCTGCAATGTCTTTGTTACGCGATGCATCAAATGTCACCGTAATTAGACTGGTACCATTGTTACTGCTGCTCGAAGTCATGTACTTCATGCCTTCGACCCCGTTAATCTGTCGTTCTAATACACTCGTGACAGTGTTTTCGACGACTTCTGCACTAGCACCAACGTAGTTAGCAGTCACGTTTACTGTTGTTGGGCTGATCTCCGGATACCGATCTGTAGGTAGTGTAGGAATGCTAATTGCTCCTACCAGCAGAATAATAATCGCACAGACACTGGTAAAGACAGGTCGCTTAATGAAGAAGTCAGCAAACATATGAATGGGGAATGGGGAATGGGGAATTGCTAATCGAAGAACACGAAGAATGCTATTTCTGAGTTTCAGGCATTATAGGAACGCCATCTCTAAGATTGAGCAGTCCGGAAACAACGATTTTTTCTCCAGGCTGTAATCCTTCAAGTACTTGATAATTATTACCTCTAATGTCACCTAACTTCACAAGCTTTTGTCGAGCTATTAATTGTGACTTTCCTTGAGGTGTTTGTTGCATTTGGGTCACGTAGACATACTTAAGTGCAGCTACAGGAACCACGGCTGTAGTTGGAATTGATACTCCTAATCGCTGATTCCAAATCACTCGCGCTTTAATTATTTGATCCGCTCTAAGTTGATCTTTAGAGTTATCAAAAAGTGATTTTACCAGGATTGATTGGTCATTATTATTGACGGCGGGAGCAATAAAAAATACTCGGCTTATACCTAAGCTCTGACCTTGCGTGTTTATAATTTCTACTGCCATTCCCTTACGTAATTGGGATTCTTTCTCTACTGGCACAGAGGTGTTTATTTCTAAAAGTTTATTGTTAGTAAGAGTCGTGAGTTGTGTGGAAGTATTCACAAAATCACCCACTTTCACAGGAATTTCGCCGACCGTTCCCGCAAAAGGAGCGTTAATTGTGTAGTACTGTAGCTGAACTTGCTGTTGCTGAGTATTGGCTTGTGCTTGCTGGATGTCTTTTTGAGCTTGGACAATTTTAGCTTGTTGCGCTTGCATTTGAGCATCGGTTGAACGCATCTTAGCTCGGGCTGTAGCAAGCTTATTGGTATACTGATCCCGTATTTGTCGAGATACAGCACCTTGATCTGCCAGATTAGAATACCTTTGGTAATCTTGCTGGTTTAATTTCACATCTGCTTCGTTGGATATGCGATCAGCTTCCAGAGATTTGAGTGTACTCCGTGCATTTTCCAATTGTGACTTAGCTGATTCCACCGCAGCACTATAACTACTCACCGTAGCTTGTTGCTGTCTGGGGTCTATTTGGATAATTGGAGCTCCGCTGGGAAGAGAAGTTCCAGGTCTGACAAATACCTGGACAACTTGACCCTGAATTCTCGGCTGTAGCTTCACTGATTGCCGCGATTCTATACTAGCAATGTATTCTGAACTATCCTCAAGTGTGCCCGGTTGCACTGTGGCTACTTTAACTGGGACAGCAGGCGGTGGCGCATTGGCAGGCGAAGATGCTTTGTTTGCAGGCGCAAGCGATCGCCAAACTACAAAGCCTCCTCCTAGTAACAGTGGTATTAATAACAACCAAAGCCACCTTCGTCTTTCGCGTGGGGGCTCTAATATGGTTTCTGGGAGATTTTCTCCATAATCAGTTGGAGATTCAGGGAATTTCATGGTAGACGGTGAACCTTTGAAGAAATTAGCAAAAAATACAGCCTACTAAATGAGATTCCGTAATTT
>JAQYWN010000621.1 GCA_029379265.1 Rhizonema sp. NSF051 | reverse complement strand
AGTCGGAAAAACTCTCTTTCGTGGAAAAATAAAAAGTTGAGGTGCTAAAAATGCCCACAGTATATCAGACGATTTATGTCAATGCGTAAGTTCTAAATCAATTCAAGGGCTGAGCATATATGTTGCAGCTGTCTCGCGTTAAGGCTGTCCTTAGTTCTTCTGTAACTACTGTTACTAGTTCAAAGTCATCTTAAATAGTTGACAGTTTACTATTGCAAAAAAAAAAAAATCAGAAGAATATCTTATAGAGGAAAACCAAAAAATATGCATCCCAATGTTATTTACTTTACTTTATGGGCTTTCGGAGGTTAAAAAATGAGCTTGCCACCGCCACTGCCGGATAATGAGATAGATAGGCTTGATGCACTTCATCAGTATCAAATTCTTGATACTCCTTCAGAAAAAGTATTTGACGATTTCACTTTCTTGGCAGCACAAATTTGCCGCACTCCAATTGCCCTTATTAGTCTGCTCGATGGGAACCGACAGTGGTTCAAATCGAAAGTGGGCTTGACAGTGCCAGAAACTAGCCGAGATTTGGCATTTTGTGCTTATACAATTTTGCACTCACAACCGTTGCTGGTAAGAAATGCATTAGAAGATCCGAGATTTTCTACAAATCCTTTGGTAACTTCCGATCCTAACATTCGGTTTTACGCTGGTGCACCTCTCATAACACCTGAGGGATTTGAGATTGGAACGCTCTGCGTGATTGATACGGTGCCGCGAGAACTGACTTTGGAACAAGTGGAGTCCTTAAATGTATTAAGCAGTCAAGTTATGGCTCAGTTTGAGTTGCGGCGTAATGTCATGATTATGTCCCGCAGTATCCTTCAGCGTCAGCAGGCGGGTGCCAAACTTCGCCGCCAGCAAGAATTTGTCGAAATTTTCTATTACCGGGGAGTGGAAAAAGCTCGAAAAGGAGACTACAAAGCAGCGATCGCAGACTTTAACCAATTCCTACAGCTTAATCCCAAAGGTTTTAAAGCTTATTATAGCCGAGGACTTGCCCGTCGCCACCTTGGAGACTTGAAGGGAGCAATAGCAGACTTTGATACATATCTGCGGTACAATCCTGAGGATGTCGAAGCTCGCTATGACCGAGGGCTTGTTCGATCTGAATTTGGAGACTATAAAGGAGCAATGGCAGATTACAGCTTTGCCATGCGTATTAAGGCGCATGATGCCGTTTTCGAGTCAGAGCCAGTCTTTCCTAAGCAAGTAGATAATAAGCAACATGTTGTACATAATTATACTAATTTGCTACAAATAACTCCTCAGAACACTGAAGTAAGTTTGACTGCGGTTGATGTTGAAGTTGACTCCGAATATCAGTCAGAGCCAACTATTAGTTACACAGATTACAATATAGAGTATCAGCCAGGAGCAGTTACCAGTTACACTGAGTCTGGTAAGGTTAGTGTCAAGAATGCCGAAACTTATATCAGTCGAGGTGATACCCGTTCTCAAATGAGAGATTACGACGGAGCTATCGAAGATTATACAGAATGTTTGCTGATGAATCCTCACAATGTCAAAGCTTACATAAACCGAGCCTACGCTCGTTCTCAATTGAAAGATTACAGCGGAGCCATCAAAGATTACACTGAATCTTTACGGCTTAATCCTAATGATATAGAAGCTTATGTTAGCCGAGGTGATGTTCGCGGTAAGCTAAAAGATTTCATCGGAGCAATTGAAGATTATACTGAATACCTACGACTCAATCCTAACAATGCTAAAATTTTTATCAGTCGAGCTATTGCCCGTTCTAAATTAAAAGATTACAACGGCGCAATGGAAGATTACAAAAGAGCGCGGCACGCTTCTACTGTCATGATTTCAGCCACAAAGATATTGTGACACCCTACCGCGTTTTTCCCCTGCGTGGTAAGTTTCGAGGAGTCCCTCCGTACTATAGTTTCTATTAATTGAGAGGAGCAATCGCTCCTCGTAGTGTTGGATCTTAAAAAAAATCTGGAAAGTTTGAAGGGCTATGGTCAAGAAGTGCTTTCGTTAGAGATGAAGGGACTAGTTGGTAGCTCATAGCTAACAACCAATAACTAACAATCCCAAGCAACTTATGATGAATAAAAGCTTCCTTCCTCCAGATGATATGCCTCCAGTAAATGTAACACTACTTGATGAGTTACTACAGAGGCAATTAGCAGAAGCCATTGGCAAACAATTTTATCAAGCCTGTGGTCCTATTTCACGGGTTTTGTTATCGAATTGTCACTGGTATTTCAAAACGAATGCTAGCCCATTAACGCTGATGATTTTCTGCTATGACATAGAAAGTTACTGGCATATCGTCAATCTCCGCAGCCAGTTACTTAACAGGTTAAAACTATTTTCTCATAGTGCCAAAATTCGCCTTTTTCCCCCAACGGATAAAGGTGCGCCTTGGGAAATGGGATTAGAAGAAACATCAGATGATGAAGAATTGTAGATAACCACGTTGTCAAGACACCTAACAGCTTCAATCCACAATCGCACTTTCTTTATTATACGCCCGGAACTTGCCCCAAAAGCATATTCTGGGCGTATTTGCTTATTCGTGTTTCATCCAAAATCTAAAATCGGTATAATCGTTGGTCTTTTGTTACAAAGGACTAATGACAATGATAAAAGACAACCCTCACGGATTGTGTATGAAATTTAAATGTGTGACAAACAGCTTAACAAAGAAAAACCGATTTCCGGGATGGCGCAGAATCTTCTTTGGCGTTCGCACACGCATCCTAGCTTGGTACATCGTGCTGATGGCTTGCTCCACATTAGTCTCTACCCTGACAATCCGTGAAGTTCTCCTTCTGCGACTAGAAGCGCAAATTGAAAAATCTATCGCTCATGAGCTAAAAGAGTTTAGACGATTAACCAAGGGACGAAATCCCGATACAGCTCAACTCTTCGGGGATGATCTCGCATCGATCTTTGATGTATTTTTGTCTCGCAACATTCCCCACGAGGACACGTTTTTTGTTACACTATTAAATAAAAAGTTCTATAAATCTAGCCCTGAAGACCTTCCGGTTGCTCTACAGCCAAATTCGTCTCTTTTTCAAAGCTGGCAGAAACTAGATCGCAATGAGTCCGGCAAGACTGGCACATCGGGTGAAATAATCCATTATCTAGCTGTACCACTGATTAAAGGCAAGACTAACGGTGTCTTTGTGATTGCTCACTCAAGTAGCAGCTCTCGTCAACAGGTCAACCAAGCGGTTGTTGTGATTATCGAGGTGACAATAGCTGTTATAGCTGTAGCATCGGTGCTGGCGTGGATAGTCGCTGGAAGATTATTGGCTCCCCTGCGTCTTCTGAGTGAAACAGCTCATTCGATTAGTGAGTCTGACTTATCTGGACGTATCCCCGTGCAGGGAGTAGACCAAATTGCCGAACTCACTATCACCTTCAACGAGATGTTAGATCGTATCCAGACGGCCTTTGCCAGTCAACGAAACTTCATCAACGATGCCAGTCACGAACTTAGGACGCCAATCACAATTATTCGCGGTCATTTGGAACTGCTGGGTGACGATCCCCAAGACAGACGTGAAACAGTGGAATTAGTGACTGATGAGCTTGATCGCATGAGTCGCTTTGTCGATGACCTACTATTACTAGCTAAGGCAGAACAACCCAATTTTTTAACGCTAGAAACAGTGGATATAAGAGTGCTGACTGAAGAACTGTATACCAAAGCCTTAGCCCTGGATGATCGAGACTGGCGTTTGGTAAATAGAGGTGCGGGGCGAATTGTTGCCGATCGCCATCGACTAACTCAAGCAATGATGAACTTGGCTCAGAACGCTACCCAGCACACGAGTTCTCGGGATATTATTGTTATAGGTTCATATGTTAACAATAGTAACGCTCATTTTTGGGTAAGTGACACAGGTGTTGGCATTGCCCTTGCTGACAGAAAGCGGATATTTGAGCGCTTTGCCCGTGGAACTCTCAGTCACCGTCGTTCCGAAGGCGCTGGGTTGGGATTGTCTATTGTACAAGCGATCGCGGCTGCCCATGGCGGTCGGGTAGAACTTCAAAGCAAACTGGGTAAAGGTTCTACATTCACGATTATCATTCCACTCGATCCACTCTAGTACATGAAAATAATGGATGTAGACCGACACCATAATTGATTATATGTCATGTTTCACTCGTCAAGGTTTCCTTTGTGTTTACGTTTCGTAACGCCTGTAATGTTGATTTCCACTCACCTAAACTTATCAACTATAAAGCCACAAAATTAATTTGGTAGACCACTAGTACTCCCAGACGGCAACGCCTGAGAGGTTTATGATGATTTATTCTTAGAAGAACTTTAGCCAGAGATGTTTTTGAGGTCTATAGCCCTGACTACAAACCGAGGCTTGTAAAATTTTCAATGTTAAATTTTAGTTCTGCGAAACGGTACTTTGGAGGTTCTGTTTGACTGACCAGATTTTAATCGCCGAAGACGAACCGCGCATAGCCGCTTTCTTAGAAAAAGGGCTACGAGCGTCGGGATTCACAACTGCAGTTGCCAAAGACGGTCATGAGGCGTTGATCATGGCTCAAAGCGGTGATTTTGACCTCATGATCTTGGACATCGGTCTACCTGGGAAAGATGGTTGGATCGTGTTGGAAGAATTACGCGGTGAAGGAGAACAGTTGCCAATCATCATCCTGAGCGCTCGTGACGAGGTTCGTGATAAAGTTGCTGGATTAGAAGGTGGGGCTGATGACTACGTGACAAAGCCTTTTCGGTTTGAAGAACTACTGGCGCGGGTACGAGTGCAGTTGCGCGATCGCCGCTTACCCAAACGACAGGAAGAAATAGTTCTCAGATCGGGCGATATTGTGCTTGACTTACTGACACGTCAAATTCGAGTCGGGGATCGCTTACTCAAGTTATCAGCACGAGAATTTACCCTAGCCGAAACTTTTTTGCGTCATCGCGGGCAAGTGTTGAGCCGAGAACAGCTACTGAGTCAAGTTTGGGGCTACGACTACGATCCCGGTTCCAATGTTGTTGATGTCTGCGTGGGTTACCTGCGGAAGAAACTGGGTCAAGATTATATTGAGACTGTCCGAGGCATGGGCTATAAGTTGCGATCATGAATTTTTTCTCATCAAATCTTAATTTA
>JAQYWN010000620.1 GCA_029379265.1 Rhizonema sp. NSF051 | reverse complement strand
GAAATATTAAATGGGGAGAGTTTTAGTAGAAGTGTGATAAAAATAAAGCCAAATGATGTTATTGCCTATTGTGAGCGATCGCGTAGAAACTCTTTTTCTGTTATTCTAACGATTTATTATTTAAAATTTACTGAGAACATTTGAGCATAGCAGTTGAACAAGGACTAGAACAAAAGTTGGTAGACGAAGTTTTCTCTGTAATTACCGTGATGTCTGCTCGCATGTACGGAAAAAGCTCTAGAAGAAACTTTTAACATTGTTTAATCCTCGCATCCAGGTATGGCGGGAGTATTTCTGTTGGGCAAATAGTGGTACTCATGTTGTTGGTTTAACCCCAACGGGTCGTGCTACTGTTATTGCCTTACGGTTAAATAAAGAACCCCACCCCGTTTTGGCTGATGCCACGAGGTGGGTTTCAATATCTACAGGTAGTACGACTAATCAAACGGACATAATATCATATCGTCTTGGGTACGCTGCGTGTTTTTCCGGCCTACATAAGGCAGCTATGTGAAATCAGTGGTGTTTCAGATCCCAACTGATCCAGTTGATGAAGATGGATAATCTTTAAATACGGCAACTCTGCTGTTGCGATCAAAGGAAAATACTGTAAAAGGATCTTTTCTATTCCCCATCTCCATTCCAGGAGTGCCTACAGGCATTTGAGGAACAGATAAACCGAGGGTATTTGGCGAGTCTTGAAGCAAACGTTTGATGTCGTCTGCTGGTACGTGTCCCTCGATGACATATCCATTAACGATCGCTGTGTGGCAAGATGTCAAGTTATCCGGCACGTTGTACTTTCGTTTAACGAGATCCATGTCAGCTGTGGGAAAGTCTTTAATTCTAAAACCCTGTGCTTTTAAGTGTTTAATCCACCCACCACAACAGGTACATTCGGGACTGCGATACACAGTGGCGTATGGCGCTGTTGCTTTTAATTGGCTGGCGGTACTTACCTCTTGAGTATTAACTGCAACAGAATTTGAAACAAGAGCTTGAGCATTACTTATGGGAGTATTGCTCACCCAGATCCCTAATATCCCTACCGTGAGACAAATCGTTACCACAACTCTCACAGCAATACGTACCATAATAAGACGTAGCCATTTTTCACACCAGTACATAAATTGTTTCTGCAACATCTCTCAATTTCCTAATGCTAATTTTCTTATAATCATTGAGCCCGTTCCCGCACAATTCACCGCAGTAGTGCCATGATGCGGGGTTTTCGCTCATAGTCAGCTATACAACTAAGGGCAAACAGCCAGAGGAGCCTTACAACTAGATGTACCATTAACAAATACAAATCGCCCACAATAAGAATCTAGATACCAATCTATTTTGAGAAAATGTGGCGAGCGATACTACGTGCATCCTGAGTTGATAACGGAAAGATACGCTCCTGCGATCGCAGAGTATGTGATAATAAGCCGACTGTATATACTAAATTGACTACAAATCGTGGTGGACTATAACGAATCTATGGATGACTTGGCTGCTGCCTTACAACAGCCAGCCGATTTGACATTTGAACTACCCGATCCTGAAGACGAGGAAATTCCCGAACCGGAATTTCAACAACAATTGGATATAGCTTGGCAGGTGTGCGATCGCTTCGATTTGCAAACTGAAATCTGGCGGGGACGGATTTTACGTGCCATCCGTGATCGAGAGAAAAAGGGTGGTGATGGACGCGGTACTGGCTTTCTCTACTGGCTGAAAGAACGCGAAATCAGCAAAAGTCAGGCTTATGCTTGGATTCAACTGGCGAACAGTGCTGATACCTTATTAGAAGAAGGAAAACTTGACCCTGGAGCAATTAATAAATTTAGCAAACGGGCTTTTGTGGAAACTGCGAAAGCCGCGCCAGAAGTTCAGCAGATGGTGAGTGAAGCGGCACAGAAGGGCGATCGCATTACTAGGCGCGAAGTTCGGCAAATCAATGACGAATGGACAGCAATGTCTTCCGATTTGCTACCCGAACCCGTGAAAGCAAAAGCAGCAGATAATACGTTGCCTCCTCGTTATATTGCTCCACTTGTGAAGGAAATGGAGAAACTTCCAACATCTCATCAAACAGCCATCCGCAAGGAAATTGCTGCTAACCCAGATATCGATACCCTCAAACAAGCTACCACAGAAGCACGTAACCTAGCAAAATATCTCAAAGCCGCAGTACAAGTCCAAGCGCTGAATGCCCAAGAAATTGACATCGAAACTGCTTTGGAAGAAGCTCAAAGAGTTGGCTGTTTGAACATAGCTGCTGACTTAGTCAATCAAGCATCTCAGTTAGAACAAACCATCGCTAAGTTGTACATGACTTGGAAGCGTATCGGTAATTTATCAGATCGGTTGTACGTAGATACAGGTGCGAGTACACCTAAATTGCGATCGCTTATTGATTGTTTGGAACCACTAGGTGGTGAAGTCATGGAGATGCAACTTAGTGGTGCTACTGAGCATACTATCCGCTTGCAAATTCAGGAAACAAACTAGATAATGGAAAGTGAGTAAATAAAAAGTGAAAGGTCATTCAATTTTGAATGCGCGGATTGACAAAAGCGGTTTATACCTTTCTCTCTTATATATCGCATTTAGAGCCACAAAAAGTGCTTTGGTTCCCAAAGTTGAGAGATGCAGCTTGATTTTAGATTTATTCAACTGATAAAAAAGAAGTGCAAGTAGCATCAACAAATTATTGGTTAAAAGTGATGCCCGCTTTTTTGCCTTTATACTAGTATCTATCAGCAAACAGATAGATACTATCTACGTATAGTTAGGAAGTTAAGCAATCTTGGCTTTGAAAATTATTAATTACGTAAAGCGCTCTTGGCTTATTGGTGAGCACTTATACCCGAAATCCTTAACCTCCTTCTTCTTTGTTGCAATAGATTGAGAAATTTATCATTCTATTGACTAGTACACAGATGTAAATAACCACGCTAATGTCAAGTTATAGCCATTAACACTGGTCAAGCTACGACTTGCCTTACCCTAATTTTGTTATAGTGAATACATTATATAACTCTGTTGAAATAACAGAAGCTCTTGCTGAGTCACCATCAGTACTTAGTACCGATCAGCTGCCGAAAATATCCAAGCAAGCTCTTCGGACAACCCTCAAAGCTTCTACTATCGATGAAGTTTTTGCCACCATCTTTTCTAACATTACTAGTGGTGTTTTAATAATTAACTTCTTACTCCAACTTGGTGCCAACCCAGTAGAAATTGGCTTACTGTCTTCAATTCCCATGCTGGTGAATTTTATACAACCACTGGGAGCTTACATTGCTGATCGCATGACAAGTCGTCATTGGTACGTACTATTAATTTTTGGTCCGGCTAGACTGCTGTGGCTGTTTTTAGTAGGAGGTATTGCGTGGTTCAGTTGGCACAATGGTGATTCACGTCAACTAGTAACATTGACTTTAGGAATCATCTTAATCAGTAGTATTCTGATATCTTGTGGTTGTTCCCCTTGGTTCAGCTGGATGGCAGCTTTGGTTCCCCATCGCTTACGAGGGCGGTATTTTGGTCTTCGTAACAGTGCTGCCAGCTTAACTAATCTTATAAGCGTACCACTACTGGGATTTGCCATCTCCTCTTGGCCTGGTGGCTCAATTCAAGGTTACGGGGTGGTGTTGTTATTAGGAATTGTCTTCGGCATAGTCAGTCTAATATGTCAGTTTTGGATGACTGATGTTAATCCCCAAATAATGCATTCTCCTAAACCTGCGCCCCAACAAACAGAAATTGCTCACAGCCAATCCGAAATACTAAATATCTTTAAAAACACCAATTACTTGAAGCTTGTAGTCTATTTAGCTTTGTGGACATTTGGAATGAGCTTAAGTCTCCCGTTTTTTAACATTTACATGCTAAGAAATTTGGACTTAGATCTTGGGTTGGTGACGATTTATACCAGTTTGATGGCAGGGGCAACTTTACTTACGCTAATATTCTGGGGTAAGTTAGCTGACAGGTTAGGAAATCGTCCGTTGTTATTGTTAGTCGGTACTCTGATGGCAGTATCACCATTATTCTGGTTGGGGGTTGGAACTGACTCGGTTTCAATCTGGATATGGATACCGCTTATACAGCTGATGTCTGGTGCTTTTGGAGCTGCAATCACCTTGTGCAGCAGTAATATTCAAATGGAAGTCGCACCAATAGATCGCCCTTCGCAATATTTTGCGATCGCTGCAGCAGTTATGGGTATCACCGGTGGTTTGGGTTCAGCCGTTGGCGGTTTTTTAGCGGATTTAGATGCAACCGGTGGTTTACTTGGATTGTTTGTTATTTCAGCAGTTTTGCGATTAATTGCTTTATTACCTTTAGTCTTTGTTCAAGAACCACGTAGTCAACATATTGTTCAAATCTTCAGGAATATCCTCCGCCAAGAGCCTCAACCAACAGAGTCATCTCCCCTTTAGTACTCGATCAATCCAAAGTTGCTGAGTAAAGACACAGAGTCGGCAGAAGCTCATACGTGTAAAATAAAAGCATGAAATTCAATTCATTTAATTTTTTGGATTTCGTGCGTCTCCCAAAGGGAGACGCTAACGCGAACGGGGCTACCAGACATGCCGCATCATTTAGTTGTCAGCACCTCGAAAATAACCCATGAATGGATCAAACCCATTGCCGAAAGAATCCTTGCCCACTTCCCAGCAAAAGGAGAATTTACCCAGGGAAGATACAGAACATATACATAAGCATGGACAATCGTCTCAGCCTCACGTTCATAATGAAGAATCTTTAAGGCGAATTGTTAATCGACTATCGCGTATTGAGGGACATGTTCGGGGTATCAAGACAATGGTGCAGCAAAGTAGTCCTTGTCCCGATGTTTTATTACAAATTGCTGCAGTGCGGGGCGCAATAGATCGGGTAGCACGAATTGTTCTAGATGAACATTTAACTGAGTGTATTGCTCGCGCTGCACAAGAGGGTAACATTGAAATTGAAATTAAAGAGTTAAAAGCTGCTTTGGATCGGTTTTTGCCTTAGTTACATCTGATGAGAGTATATAAGTAGCTTTATTTATATCGACCTACTTCAGTAAAAGTAAAAACCCTAGCGATATCTAATCGCTAGGGTTTTTTCAAACATTAGAATATTACAGTAACCGTAAATTCC
>JAQYWN010000619.1 GCA_029379265.1 Rhizonema sp. NSF051 | reverse complement strand
CTATTAATAATGATTTGGGAATAAATAAGAATTCTAAATGTATACCTAATTTTTTCCCCCAAGATTTTTGAGCGAGAAAAGGTGCGAAAAAGTTACCTCTCGTTCTCTGACAGAAGTTTCCATAGATTGAGTATCCTAGTAATGAAGATACCCATAAAGTGATCGTTGCTTTTACTTCATATAAGTATTTTTTTAAGATATTTAGTAACTGAGTGCGATTAAATATTTTTAACTGTATGAATTCAAAAGTAAAAATTGTAATAAGTGTTGCTGTGCTGGCGAATAATATTTGGATTAATACTGGTCGAGTCAAAGCCATCAAGAATGTAATAACGGAAATCAACAAGAGTTTGAGGTTGGTATGAAGTTTAGATTGAGGCAGAAAAATCCAGATAAACAAAGTACTGAAGGTAGCGAATAAGCTTTCGGTATATCCGATAACTCGGAAAATTGACGTAGGATTTACAGTATAAGCAAGTACTAGTAAGAAAGCTAAGTTTAAGTTTTCTAATCCGGTTTTGAAAATCCAGAACAGCAAAACAGTCGAAATAAAGAATAGAGTTGTGGCAATGATTAAAAAGTCGTGTGCAGCCTGTTCTACGGTTTGAGGATGGAACAATGTATGGATGATAAACGGCCAGAGAGGGTAAAAGGCGTCACAATTGGGATTTAAAGCCTTGCGGGCGTATAGTTCTACATCCCAGTAGTAACTTTGGGATCCATGTGGTAGTTCTCTTGGGGATATTGGTGAGGAAAAGAACTTGTGGAAAGTTTCAGGATACATTAGCATCGCCACAGCTGCACACAAGATAAATGCGCTGCATATAATCAAAGGCGAAAGAATTGTAATAATTTTTTTGTTAGTCATTCTAGCTGACTGCTGACGACTTGATCGCTATAGCGGTTTTCAGAGGAGTGATGGTACACCACATTGTTAGGGCGAAGAGTGAGGGCGAACGGTTGTTCGCCCCTACTTTTTGACAAATAAATATACATCATCTCGTTGGTAGCTTAAGTTAAATCCTGATTGATTTTTGAGTTGATTTAACAGGTTAGTCGCAAACTCTTGAGTACTTGACCAGCCTGGATGACGAGTATTGAGTAATACATAGTGAAAGGTATTTAAATCAACTGGTGGGGAGTTGGCACTTGTCAAACTGATCAGTTTTCTTTGGCTTAAATGGGGAGCAATTTGTGCTGTAGTGTATACACTATCTTTCGTTTGTACTTGGGCGATCGCGTCTTGTGTGGCTTGCCAATTATCTAAGGATGACAGATAAATTGAGGAAAAATAGCCAAACTTTGCTAAAGCTAAAAATGCTACTAATGACCATATGATTATTCCTCGTTTGCTTAAGAGCCACCCCCGACCTGCTGCTAGAGTATCAATCGCTACCAAAAATAAAAATGGGATGGCTGGTAGAGAATACTGGTGAATTAAATCTTTTTGCATCGGGTAGTCAGCTAGAAGGTTGATTGCCAAACAAGGAAGGGCACCGATCAAAGGTGCTAGGCTTTTCAGTGATAGCCCCCAGATGACAGGTACTAAGAGCAAAACTAAGTAGAATAAGTTATCTGATGAAAAAAGTTTGCTCAAAAGAATGCCTAAGAGATTCACTGGGTGAAACAGCATATTGTGGAAGATTTCTGAAAATGAGTTTCCTAAATAGCTATATCTTCCAAGATGACGTTCTACGGATGCTGAATCGCCACCAAAAAAGGGAATGACGACTTTGGTAGCGATGATAAACCAGGCTATACCACTCACCAGAGCGATCGCACCACACAGTCGCTTTTTTTCAAATATGAGCAGCCAGACTCCCAGTGCGACTACTGTTAAAGAGATTACAGCTTTACATCCCAACACTAAAAAGATACTTAAACAAAACCAGCCAATGCGATCGCGTCTCGCTGCCAACACTGCCCATAATAGTGCTGGCACGGTGATCGTATCTGGATGGAAATCAAATAAGTTGATATTATAGATTAATGGATACAGTAAATATACTGTTGCCATTGCTACTGAAAGTTGTGATGTCAGTCCAGCATGACGGGATAAATGCCATACAGGCACAGCACCAACAGCCAAAGCCACTGCCTGCACACCAAATAACCAGTAAACGCTAGGGTGTATTTTGTAAAATAAAGCCAAGAAATAATAAATCCAAGCAGCATGGTCGCCGAGAATGTGAAATCCAATGAAAGAGGAAATCGGTGATTGTCCCTGACTAATTAAGTAAATTGCCTGGTCAAAAATTCCTAAGTCATATGCGGTAGATTGAAACAGGATGTGTCGTAAACTGCTACATCCAAATAAAATTAAGGCACTAATGCCAATCATCCAACCAACAGGACCAGGCTTGATAAATTTTTCCGCCATCTCACCTTATACGCAGTTGCAATTAAATCTAGCTCATTCATTAAGGAATAAGAAAATCGAAAAAATGTTCTCCTGACTCCTGTAGGGGCGAACAGCTGTTCGCCCCTACTCCTGACTCCTCATAACTCATAACTGGATTGTATTGATTAGCTAAGCTTATTGACAACTGACATATTCTGAATACGCCACGCACCTTCTGTGTTAACTAAATCATACTTAACTCGTAATTTTTCGCTATTAGTTTTCTTTATCTGACTGTTCTCATAAAATTCGGTGATCTCAGTCACTGAGGCTTCTACTGCAACATGATTTTGCTCCGTCTGACTGGGATTTAGAGATTCTACCTTGAGGCTGTGGTTATATTTTCGATAACGATTGTATTTTTTATCCTGTTGGGCAATGGTATGCCATTGGGATAATGCTGGCTCTACTAAAATCTTCTGTAAACTTGCAATGTCGTGGTTTGATCCTAAAGATGTGCCTTTAGTGGACAGCCAAGTTTGAATAACATCCTTTGCTGTCTCTGCTGTCAAAGGTTCTATTGGTAGTTGTGTGCTATTTGGGTCGGGAATCGGTACTGGTTGTTGATTCAGCTGTACAGACAAACGTAAACTATCTTCAGATGTAGTGAAAAATTGATTTTTTATCCATCCGAAAGTTGTTGCCGTCAAAAACAACAAAATTAGTATACCTGCCAACGACGCAAATATTTTCCACACCACCAGAGTTTGGGCTTTTGAAGTGCGGGCAAAAGATCGCCTTTGATGCACATTATCACGACCATTTTCTAAAACACGCCCCGTACCAGGTTGACTGGATCTACGCCTTCTTGGTTTTTGTCCTTGATGCAAAGAAGCCGCAGCTTTACCATTCAAATTGCGTCGCTTATCTGTGGCGATAGTCGGCGGTGTTACAGGCGTTTGTAGTCGTGGGTTTCCAGGCTGTGAAGGCGTTGGTGAACGAGCAGAGTTGAGTGGCGAGGCGTTTGAATATTCTGGTCTTTTCTGAGTTGGTGTTAGAGGCGTTTTTGGATCAGTTTTGCTGTTGGGGTGTCGAGAGCGCACGGCCCCTTTGCTGGGGTAACGCGAATGAGTAGTCTGTAAATTCTTGATTGATTGGCTATTAATTCCAGTCCATTCATTCGTCATTTCCGCATCTGTAGGCAAAGCTTCTAAAGAAGCTTGCACCTGTTCGTCAGCAAAATAATCTTTTAGGGAAGCTGCCTGCTTTGCTAAATCTCGGAAGTGCTGAAAGACTTCATCTTGTAACCAAACTTCTAAGTATAAACACAGACCTGGCAAAAGGTCTGGAGAGTCTTGAGAATGTTCTCGAATAAAAACTAGGGCTTCGTACTCTTGAGAGAGTTCTAAAGAACGGGTTGCAACTTCTGTTTGCCCAAGCAGTAATGCACATAGCGATTGTTCTAAATGTACATCTTGACGCTTGCCCAATCGAAGCAGCATTTGCTTTGCTTGACGAATTAAAGCCGGTTGACGTTGAGTAAATCCCCGTGCTATCAATGCATAAACCGCTAAGTAAGTGGCAACAGGAGAGTGACGTTTGCTTTCCCTTTCAAATAACTCATGCTGTTCTACAACTGTTAAGTAGTTACGCAGTTGTTGGATAAATCGTAGAAAGTCATCTATATTTAGACCAGATTGGTCGTCTTTTGTACCATCAATCCCACCGCGATCTTCTAAAATGTTCTGTAATAATTGTAACCCTTGTTCTCTTTCATCCGTTTTTTCTTCTGGTAGTGCTAGTAACTCCAATATTCGGTATGGACGCAGTCGGTAAAGATCGGCTTGAATTTCCGCCTGAACGCTGGGAAATAATCCTTCTTTTAACAGCAAATCCTCACCCGTTTCCAGGGACACGGCAGCGTTTTCATAATAGCCTTGCTGCCATTGCTCGCGACCTAATTCCAAGCAGGCAAGTGAAACGGTGAGAAGGATGTCTGGACGTTCAACAGCTGACACATATGATTCTTCACTCGTCGGTTGACTATTCTGTTTGACGCCAGCTACAGTATTTTGGTTAATTAGATATGGGCGACCAAGTTTCAAGACCAGCTCATACTCTCCTAATTCCTGGAGAATTAGTAAAGCACCAACTAATTCCTGTTGTGAAACTTGAATATTCAGAGTCTGTCGGTTTAGATCATCTTCCAATCGCTCGGATACTGCTACTGTGGCATTTTGAACACCATCAGCGCTGTAAGCATTAGCGAGATAAAGCTGATCGTAGTCAATACGTTCTTTTGGATCGGATAAAACCACGTAAGCTTCTTCTATAAGTTGTTTACGAGAGCCGATCGCCGCCTGGGAATACTCGCGTCGTGGCAACTGCACGATGCGATCGTTGTATGCCTGCCGCAACTGTTCATCACTTGCCGCCAACGGTAATCCTAAAATTCGGTAATAATCTAGCGGAATTTGCACAGTCTACTTCCCCTGTAGCCCGATCAACTTAATTCTCCTAGAGAATTCCAGGTTTGTAAAACCGTGCCATAATAACCTGTTGACTTTACACTATAAATGTATATTGCAATTGACACCATACGGTACCAACAACGCCTTAAATGACAGCATAAATCATGTTAGCTTGCAGGAATCTACTTTTCTCCAATGTTTGGCTTGACATTCCTGCTGCTGGTTAAAAGGTACTTTTTCAGGTATACGGTGACAGAAACACCGTGCCTAGTTTTTTTCTAGGAGCCAGCGAACAAATATATAGCATAATTATGTAGTGATTACAACTATCTCAATAGGTATAGTGATATAT
>JAQYWN010000618.1 GCA_029379265.1 Rhizonema sp. NSF051 | reverse complement strand
ACTTAATAGCTAATAGCTAATAGCTATTAACCAAATGTTACTTACGTGTGCCAATTACAAAAGTGTCTGATATTGCCTATATTTTTCCGGACATAAACTTTCCTATATGTATTTATAACAGCTAAATCAGAGATTTAAAGGGTAAATATACAATTGAATTGTGTGCATCAATAAGAACAATAAATTCAATAATTTGGCAGCTATGTATGGAACCTTTTAGTTTCTTTTCCGACATTGAGTATAAAGGTAACCCCTACAAAATTTTGCAAAAAATATGCAATACTTTCTTAAGTCCTTCGTGACTATTTCTGCATTGTCTTCCTTAGTAGTTGCGCCGATGTTTCTTTCAGCCGGTCAAGCTTCTGCTGAAGAGAAAGGAACTGATGCAAGCTATGTTGGGGCTGGTATTTCTGCTGGAGTTTCAAATGGTGGTAGTAAAACTGGTGGCGATGCAGCTACATTCGGTGGGAATGTAACAGGTCGTTTGAAGTTAGATAATACACCTCTTTCTGTACGCACTCATGTCCTTTGGAGTAATGAGACGGCTACAGTGGTTCCGCAAGTTTCCGTAGATGCAGGAATTGCTAAAAATACTAACGCTTATGTAGGTGCTGGCTACTCTTTTGTAGAAAATCAAGGCAAACCAACTCCTTTAGGTAACAAAAACGGAGTAGCGGTAACTGCTGGTGTAGAATCTGAAGTCTCTAAAAACTTTATGGTTTACAGCAATGCGACTTTAGGAGTTAATACTTACAAACGCAGTCCGGCTTCTGCCCTTAGCATTAATAGTGGTGTAGGCTTACGCTTTAAATAAAACTGAAATATCGCCCTCTGTTACGCTTTTTGAAAAGCAAATTAATAAGTAAGGTTTGTCCTTAGTTATTAGTCATTGGTCATTTGCGACAAGGTACTCATGACTTATGACAGATAAGAGCAAAAAAAGTGTAATCCAAAGGCACATTTAACTCATAATAAAGATAGCTGGGTTTACTAAGTGTTTCAGCACTGAGAAATCCAGCTTTTTATCATGTTAGAATTATAAAAATCCTCTTTATTCCGACCGAATTGCCGAGGATAAAATGGCCGAAAGGTTGCTTGTAACTTCCGACTTCGGCGCTTACCGATGCCTTATTTGAGAATACTGTACCACTTCAATGGTTAAATCTGCTTCTCCTCCAAACACAACCCGTAAGCCTTCCAAAGTAGAAGTCCTCAAGGAACATAGCAATTTTTTGCGCGAACCAGTAGCAACTGAAATACTTCAGGATACAACTCACTTTAGTGAAGATGCGGTTCAAATACTGAAGTTTCATGGCTCTTACCAACAGGATAACCGCGACAATCGGATTAAGGGACAGGAAAAAGATTACCAGTTCATGCTACGGACAAGAAATCCTGGTGGGTTTGTTCCGCCACAACTCTATCTAACCTTAGATAAGTTGGCTGATGATTATGGTAATCACACCTTGCGAGCAACCACTCGACAAGGATTTCAGGTACATGGGATTTTAAAGAAAAATCTCAAGGCATCAGTTGCCGCTATTATCAAAAATCTGGGTTCAACGTTGGGCGCTTGCGGCGACTTAAACCGCAACGTTATGGCTCCTCCTGCTCCGTTTAAAAATAAGCCAGAGTATCAGTACGCTTGGGAATATGCTGATAATATTGCTCAATTACTGACACCACAAACTGGCGCTTATTACGAGATTTGGCTGGATGGAGAAATGGCAATCAGCGCCGAAGAAAATCCAGAGGTAAAGGCGGCAAGACAGCGTAATGGGACTGGGACAGTCTTCCACGACACAGAAGAACCTATCTATGGTTCTCATTATATGCCCCGCAAGTTCAAAGTTTCGGTAACAGTTCCGGGGGATAATTCAATTGATCTGTACACTCAAGACCTCTCTTTAGTCGTCATTACGAATGACTCTTCTGAATTGGAGGGATTTAACGTATTTGCTGGTGGCGGTTTAGGAAGAACACATAACAAGGAAGAAACTTTTGCTCGTTTAGCAGATCCAATTTGCTACGTAGCAAAAGAAGATGTATACGACATCATCAAGGCAATTGTCGCTACTCAAAGAGATTACGGTGATCGCACGGATCGTCGTCACGCCAGGTTGAAATATTTAATCCAAGACTGGGGCGTCGAGAAGTTCCAGTCGATGGTGGAAAAGTACTTTGGCAAACAACTGGCACCCTTTAAAGCCCTGCCAGACTTTAAATATCAAGACTTTCTGGGTTGGAATGAACAAGGTGACGGGAAACTTTTCTTGGGCATTTCCGTTGACAATGGTCGCATTAAGGATGAAGGAAGCTTCCAACTGAAAACTGCCTTGCGGGAAATTGTTAAGAAATTTAACTTACCCATCCGCCTGACACCCCATCACAACGTCATCTTTTGCGATATTGTACCCAAAAATAAGCAAGCAATTCAAAAGATTCTCAACACTCACGGCGTTGTCTTTAATCCTGAGGAAATTGAACCGCTAGTTAGGTATGCAATGGCTTGCCCAGCAATGCCGACTTGCGGCTTGGCAGTTACCGAATCGGAAAGAGCAATACCGGGAATTTTGGAGCGAATTCGTGCACTTTTAGATAAAAATGGTTTACAAAAAGAGCATTTTGTGGTAAGGATGACTGGCTGCCCTAATGGCTGCGCTCGTCCTTATATGGCGGAACTTGGCTTTGTGGGTAGCGCTCCGGAGGCTTATCAACTGTGGCTGGGAGGTTCGCAAGATCAAACGCGGCTAGCATTACCTTACATGGAGCGGCTGCACCATAATGATTTGGAAACCCAGCTAGAACCAATTTTTGTGTACTTCCGGCAGTCACGCCAACCAGAAGAAAAATTCGGGGATTTTTGCGATCGCGTCGGTTTCGATGCCATCCGCGAGTTTGCGGCTAAGTACGAATCGGAAACGGTTGTTCAGCCAGACATAACCGACGACAGCGATGGTTTAGTGGAGACAATGGCAGACTCGACAACTGCATCCGTGACAGAAGAAAGCGAGCAGCAGGTAGTCGCGATCGCCAATACAACCACGGCATCAAACAAAGCACGGCATCGCATTAGTCTCAAGGATGAAGTTTACAGCAATCTCAAGAAAGCTGCTGAAAGCAAAGGAAAGTCGATGACTGACTTGGTAAATGATGCGCTGAAAGGTTACTTGGAAAATCTGTAGCCAGAACCTCACCCCCTTCCCCCTCTCCGCTTGCGGAGAGGGGCAGGAAAATAAGACCCCCGACTTCGTAAAAGTTGTCGGGGGTCTGGGTCTTGAGAGCAGATAGGATTGCTATAATAGAATACTAAGTATTAGAATTAAAACAATGAATCAAGCGTTTTTGCTACCAAATTAAGATAATCTAAATTCATTGAGATATTTCTCCGCAAAAACAAGCTATGCAAAATACGGGCGAATCACAGAAAACAAGGGGAAATCTAGAGCTTTTTCATGTTCAAACTAAGACTTCTATTGAATTGCCACTAAATGTTGCTGTCATTCGCATTGGTAAACCGAAAGACAAATTTATACCAGAAGTCAATGTTTCAAACTTTCCAAATGCCAATTTTGTTTCTCGCCTTCATGCAGAGATTCTTTTAGAAGAAAGCTGTTACTATATTGTGGATTTAGGAAGTGCCAATGGCACATATGTCAACAACATGAGGTTAGAGCCAAAAAAGCGCCACCCGCTCAACTTAGGAGATCAAATAGACTTGACTAATGGAAGTAAAGTCACATTTTTATTTTTAGAGAAAGAAATTGTGGTTTATGAATCTGATACTATATTAAATTATCCACCAACAGTGCTTCAGATTGAACTTGTTGCCAACATGGAACAAACTCCTCAGGAGCGTTTCAGCAATCTTGTGTACTTAGTTAGAAAAATATTAAGTGATAGTTTGCAATCACTTAAGGAATTATTAAGAAGATAGTCAAGTGCTTGGCTCAAATTAAAAATTATCAACAAATTTTTTCATACTTAATTCAGTGCTGGAGCTAGAGGAAGATATCATTGCTAAACCAGCATTTTTATACACAGGAAGGGCAGCCGGACTAGCTACGCTACCAGCGTGTCCAATCACTCCTAAAACATTTGAGTCTTTAATTAATTCCTTGACAACTCTTTGAGCTTGGCTTGGGTCATTATATATCATTGGTAATTACAATATTCAGTAATTGACTTTTTAATCCGCCTTTGTTGTTAAATTCATAAAATAATTCCTGCATTTAGCAACACTTAAAATTTCATGGCTCAACTGCAAAGAATAGCGATCGCCTCCACTCAGTTCCAACAACAGCAAATTTTACTCACCCAAGATCAACAACATTACCTAGGGCGAGTGTTACGGTTGCGCGAAGGCGATCGCTTTATTGCAATGGATGGTCAGGGAAAATGGTGGCTGGCACAGCTGGAAGGAAATCTTGCAAAGGTTGTAGAAGCACTCTCAGTCCGAACTGAGTTACCTGTATCTATTACGCTGATGGTAGCATTGCCAAAAGGGAACGGCTTTGATGAAGTAGTGCGGTGTATTACAGAATTGGGAGTTGCTACCATCACTCCGATTATCAGTGAACGTACTTTACTCAACCCCAGTCCGCAAAAACTTGAACGCTGGCGGCGTATCGCTCAAGAAGCTGCAGAGCAATCAGAACGCTCTTTTATCCCAACAATTTTAGAACCAGTTTCCTTTTCGTCAATAGTCAATAGTCAGGCATCATTTGTCACAAATCAATACATATGTGATGCTCGAGGTAATTATCCTCACTTGCAAGATTGCGTATATAATCAAAAACAAATAACAAATGATACACAAATAACAATTGCCATCGGTCCAGAGGGAGGATGGACAGAAATAGAAATTGAGAGTGCGATCGCTGCTCAATTCCAACCAGTTTCCCTTGGTCGTCGCATCCTCAGAGCAGTCACAGCCCCTATTGTTGCCTTATCGATTGTGGCAGCGCAATTAGAATCAACAAATAAAGTGTATTAGCAAACGACTCACATCCACAGGAGCGGGCGATTACAACAAAGATTCATGCGATCGCTGCAAAATTTCAATCAGTCTCTCTTAGTCATAACATTCACAAAAGCCGCCAAAGCTTCCATTAGACATCTCCGAAATAGTAATATTTCGTGGTAAAAGAATATAAAGGGTGTTT
>JAQYWN010000617.1 GCA_029379265.1 Rhizonema sp. NSF051 | reverse complement strand
ACTCGGTATTAATGTTATCATAAATTACATATGTAGCATTTTTAACTTGTAATCCTCTGAAAATCCACGTCTATTTCGGTCACTTATAACATGATTTTTCGAGTACTCTTGCTGTTTATTCCAATCTCCTTTGCCGCTCACTTTCTTGAATGGGGAGAACTGACTGTCTTCATCACCTCTGGATTAGCGATTTTACCCTTAGCTGCTTGGATGGGTACAGCTACTGAAGAAATTGCCGTCGTAGTCGGTCCAACATTGGGGGGACTATTGAATGCCACCTTTGGCAATGCCACTGAACTGATTATTGCCTTAATTGCTCTAAATGCCGGATTAGTAGATGTTGTCAAAGCCACTATCACAGGCTCGATTATCAGCAACTTACTGCTGGTGATGGGCTTTGCCATGCTGTTAGGAGGTTTACGCTACAAAGAACAGAAGTTTATACCGTTTGTAGCGCGAGTCAATGCTTCTTTAATGAATTTAGCTGTCATTGCGATTCTACTGCCGACTGCGGTAGGCGTTACCGCCAATGGAATTAACGACACTTCCTTAGAGTATCTTTCAATTGGTGTAGCTGTGGTGTTAATCGTAGTCTACGCATTGACGCTGTTATTTTCGATGAAAACCCACTCCTATCTATACGATGCGGTTTTGGCTGAGGATGCGCAAGCTGAGTTAGCAGCAGAGAATCTCGCACCGGATCAACCGAAGACGAATCTGTGGTTATGGATTGGGGTACTGTTAGGAGTGACATTGCTAGTTGCCGTTGAGTCAGAATTATTGGTAGATTCGCTTTCTGTTGCTACATCTCAACTAAATTTAACAGCACTGTTTACAGGGGTGATTTTATTACCAATTATTGGTAATGCTGCCGAACACGCGACAGCAGTCAGTGTAGCATTGAAAGATAAGATGGATCTTTCGGTGTCAGTGGCAGTGGGATCGAGCTTGCAGATTGCGATGTTTGTCGCTCCAGTTTTAGTTTTGGTAGGCTGGATCATGGGTAAGCCAATGGATTTGAATTTCAAGCCTCTGGAATTGTTAGCGGTGGTAGTGTCAGTCTTCATTGCCAATTCCATTAGTTCTGATGGTCGCTCGAATTGGTTGGAAGGCATAATGCTCTTAGCGACGTATACAGTTTTAGGGTTGGCGTTTTATTTCCATCCGGTGATTGCTGGGATTAGTTAAACCCATATTCCGAGATGCGTGTTATATTGCGTCCATTGTTAATGGTTAGTTGCAATTAACCATTAACAACCTCACAGATATTATAAGTATTTAACCGGACATGGTATTAGATATGGAAACATCACCTTAGCTTCTGGTTATCATATTCACTACTGGAATTCAAATTGATAAATTCTTCAACATTGTCTTTGATTTGATCGCAAATGGTGTCTAGGGGTAGATCGTTGGCATCGTAACCAAAGGGGTTTTCGATTTCAATGCCAATTTCTTCAATGCCAAATAAGGTAAAACTAATCAAAGCAACGATCATGCCCGTCCATAAACCCGCATCCTTAACTAGCTGGAAAGGTAATAACAGACAATAAATTAAGACCAGTTGCTTGAGATGAATGGCATAAGCTAGGGGTAGAGGCGCTCTCAAAATGCGCTCACAGTTGCCTAAACTATCCATCAGATTCCTCGTTAAGGTGAGCATGGCAGCTACTTGGGGAGCATTAGTTATGCAGTTACGGTTATACTGCTGTTGTATGTAACTTCCGATCCAATGGGCAATCTCTAACGGTGAATTATCAATATTCTTCAGTTGTAAATATTGTGATGGAGATACTAATGCTTCTAATTCACGATTTACAGGTTGTGCCCGCAGATATAATTTACTTGCTACCGCGAAAGCAGTCACTAGCCTCAAGGCAGCTATTTTCTTGACTCGATCTTCAGGCTCAACTTCGTTAACTACTACCCAAATTTGCCAAGCTAGATTACGGATATCAGAGGTTAACATTCCCCATAACCTACGACCTTCCCAAAACCGTTCGTAAGCGGTATTAGTTCGGAAAACTAGTAATAAACCCAAAACAATGCTGGGAACAACACCCCCCACAAAAGGTTGAGATACAGGGAGTTTATAATAGTAAAGTATCGAAACAAAAACACCAAATAAGCCAGTCCAAATAACTCGTGGAGCAATTATTGGGATAACTGACCCTTTGGTTTGTAAAGCAAATTTAAACCAATGTCGTTTTTCGCTTTTCATCAAATGACTTCCTTGTTTAAAACTGTTATAAAGTGCGTGCAATAAGATACATAATGTAGCTGAAAAGAAACGACACCCTGCTTATCTTTAGCTCAAGATATAAGACTACTATTTTATTTTTGAACAGATACTTAGCTCGACTTTATCCAAATCAAAGAACGTAATCTTGCTATCTGGCAATAATTTTGGATTTTAGGGAATGGAAATTAACTATGATTGGGCAGGACGAGTCCAGTGCGAATTTGAATTATTTTGGTGTACGATCTGTTTGTGTTGGGGTCATTTTTTATAACTGTTGAAATGTTTTTCAATAGACATTTTCGCAGTTTTTGACCCCTTTTTTTATTTCTTTGTGAGAAATCCAGGGAAAACTGTGGCAAACTACTTCAAAGCTGCCTTATTAAGTTTGCAGTGTCAATGACTGTGGCAAACTCTTGGTGCAAGTTAGCCAGTGAGATGGCGTGAATTTCCTCAGATCCTTAGTGTTTACCGTCTGGACCTGTAATCCATATATGCCTGGGGACCGCAGATAAAGGCAACTGTACCTTCAGTGTAAGGATACTGAGTTTGTACTAGCTCGGCGCTGAGTCTGCCACCTTTTCTGGTTGGGCGTAAGGTGAAGGTGAGGTTTGCATTCGTTTCGCCCAGTTGTTCTAACTCTGGTTGGAAGACTAAATCTTCAGGATATGGCGCACAATAATCTAGGTGAAACTTCCGTTTATCTCCCCGGTTAGCTAGGGTTCGCATCATGGCAATTGCGGGAGTTACACCAATCCCACCGGCAAAGAAGAACGCGGAATTTTCGTTATCAAGGATAAACTCGCCTTTCGGGTCAGAAATCCGGAATAGGGAGTCATTCGAGGCGCGATCGCACTTTGAAAATAAAGTAGATTTGCGATTTGGTTCTTTAGCTTTCGGCTAACACGATGATGGTATCTTGAGGTGCAAAAGTGATGGGTCGATCTTTTTGGGGATTGAGGACAACACCATAGGATTTTGCCACATTATTAGCATCAACTTGACGACGATATCCAATAGCCGATTCGCTGCGTTGCTTAGCCGCTTCAACAACAGTGTAGAAATTGACGGGGCGATTGAGCGCAACATAGTCACTGACAGGCTTGAGGTAAATTTCTGAGCCTTCTGGAGCAAACAGTTGGGCAAACACAGCATTGAGGTCTTTGTGTTCAGCTATTTGAGCGAGCATCAGACTAATTATTTGTTTGCTAAGCACGAAATCGTCAGGTTGAGCAACTTGAGCAAGGGTTTGGTTTTGCGTGTCCAGCATTTCAGTGACGATCTGGAAGTTGTGATTGCTGCGATTGGCAATATCTCGCAGATGCAGCAAGGTTACTAGGGTATTTGCATCCGCCAGTTCCGGGTCTATATCAGTATTGCACAGGACAATAACATGATTGTATGCGCTTAAGTTGAGGTCTTCTAAGACTCGACGAGCAGTAATATCTTCCTGACGATACTGCACAGTTTGCTGTTGGATGCCGAGTGATTCTACACGTATTACTTCTGCTGCCGGGTAATCTGCAACAACAGTGAGAGTGGAACCAGGAGCAACGTATTGATCCATCTGCTGAATAATGTTATACATATGATTGCTCCAACCCAGAATTAAGGTATTTTCTGCTTCGGCACGATCTCGTTTTCTAAGGTGAATAGCTTGATGATCGACAGGAGGCTCAGAAAGTCCCGAAAGATGAATCTTATCATCATCTGCGCTAATCACGACCAGTTCTTCAGCTGCTTGTAACTGTGTGTGCATGGGTGGGTTGAGTACAATTGTATCATCACGTTTGATGCCAATCACAGCAGAATCGTTATAGGCTAGGAGAGCTTGCCCGTAGGTCTTGCCCCGTAAAGTAGGTTCGGCTTTAAAGTAAATTTCATTGCCCTTGAAATCCAGTAGCTCCATGTAGACAACCGACAAACCCGACTGTCGGGAAGTTTGTACAATGATACGTGAAAGCACATCTTGTACCAGCACAACCTCTACTTCGTTACGCCCAATAACCTGGATGACATCAAGAGTCTTGGGGTTTTGGACTTGAGTCACGATGTGATAAGGTTGAGGAACTGCTCGCGGAATATTAATGATTGCCAGTAAGGTTTTAACCAGTTGAACATCACCAGCGTCGTCGGGTGCGTTTAGAATCACAATTGAGCGTGCAGCTTGAATATTAACCATGCCTAAGTCAGCCATGTTACTGGGACTGCCGGTGCGGCATACCAAGCGAATTCGGTGAAGTTTACCCAGGACTTCGTGCATTTTATCTTCCATCTGGGCTTTATTCTCTTCGCTGAGGATAACAATGCAGGTATTAGGTCGATTAGCATTCGCTAGGGCTAATTCAGAGATCAGGGTAAACACTGGGAGTGACCAGCCGAGAATGACAATGTGATCCGTTTCAATCACCCGCGAACGTCCCCGACGCAGGTTTTCGATCTTTGTGTCAATGCCACTAGAGACAATACCAATTAGTGTACTGACGCCGAAAATACCACCAAGGGTAACAATTAGCATAGCGAGGCGAAACTTCCAGCCTTTGTCAGCTGCCACGTTGCCTGTATCTATGGCATGCATCAGAACATTCCAAATCGACTCTAGGAGACTGCGATCGCTGCCTTCTGGCATGATAGCCGTAAAGCTGACTAACACTGCCATCAAAAGGATAAACGCTAAACATACCAATCCCAGTCCACCAATGAGGGCAACAGTGCCTTTAGACATGAAGTTATCAAAACGGTAGCGCAATCGCTCTACAATAGTAGTTTTAGTCATCTTATTATCTGATTATGAATTGCTGTACACCGTTCTTTTGATAAAAAGCGCTTTACCGGAAATGACTTCGGTGGAAATAGTAATAGTGAACATGCATACTGTGGCTCGGAGAAAAAACGACATAGCGCTTATCTTTAGCTCAAGATATATACT
>JAQYWN010000616.1 GCA_029379265.1 Rhizonema sp. NSF051 | reverse complement strand
GAATAATTATCATGTATACTGATATGTTTTGTAGATGAAACCTTTCCCTACTTCCTCCCTAGTCTCCTAACTTTGTTGTTATGCGCCCACAGATTCTTTAGCCGCGTACATGACCTCTACACTGATGACATTTATATGGCGTTCCCGAGCGAATTTCTCGGTATTTCGCTTGACTTTACCACGCACAAATCCAGGAATCTTGTTTAATTCTACTTGAGCTTCTTTATTCCAAGAAAGATCAGAATCAGCAGAAATACCCTTAGTAATCACTTCTTTGGTATCATGTCCACCAAAGATTTCTAATAGGTGATCTTCCATTCCTAATGTGAAAGAATTGTAGACTAAATCTGCGATTTGATTAGTGCCTTCATAACCCATAAATGGTTTGTAGCCAATGGGGAAGTTCTGGATGTGAATGGGTGCCGCAATGACACCACAGGGGATATCCAAACGCTTACCAACGTGACGTTCCATTTGCGTACCGAAGATTGCAGAAGGTTCGACGCGAGCGATCGCATCCCCAATTTGACCGTGATCGTCGGTAATTAAGACTTCATCGCAGTATTCGCTAACTT
Organism: Rhizonema sp. NSF051; assembly: GCA_029379265.1. Taxonomy (GTDB): domain Bacteria; phylum Cyanobacteriota; class Cyanobacteriia; order Cyanobacteriales; family Nostocaceae; genus Rhizonema. The sequence goes on along the minus strand of JAQYWN010000616.1, from coordinate 4,610 downwards.
GCTCACGGAACCAGTCGGCATCGTACTTGCAGTAGGTTCCAGCCCAAACGACGTGAATACCCATTTCCCGTGCCAGAATTTTAGTTATAGCTGCAGCATGGGTATTATCGCCAAACACGACAGCTTTCTTGCCAGTCAGGTTCTGACAGTCAATGGAACGAGAAAACCAAGCAGCCTGAGACACATACAGAGTTTGTTCTTTGATGTAGTCTTCGTAATCAACATTCGCACCTTGAGCGTTAATCAATTGCTGAATTTTACGGATACAACGAGCATTTTCAACTACACCCATTGGTGTGATATCTACGAATGGTATTCCAAATTCTGCTTCTAGGTAATGCGCTGCCATTAAACCGAGTTCCCGATAAGGCAACAGGTTAAACCAAGCACGGGGCATATTCTTCAACTCGTGAACAGAAGCACCTTCTGGGATAACTGTATTCACCTCAATTCCTAAATCAGCCATCAACCGCTTCAGTTCAACGCAGTCGTGCTGGTTGTGGAAGCCAAGGGTGGAACTGCCGATGATATTGACTGAGGGTTTTGCCGTTTTGTCTGCTGGGAGTTCGCCCTTTTTACGAGCTTTCTCAATGTAGAATTGGACAATTTGATGTAGAGTGCGATCTGCCGCTTGTAGTTCGTTGACGCGGTAGTGGTTAACGTCCGCCAACATCACGTCAGACTTTGCCTCGATCTGCGCTCGTTCCACAAAGTTTTCCAAGTCTTCTTGTAGAATGCTGGATGTACAGGTAGGTGTCAATACAATCAGATCTGGGCTTTCCTCCGTATCTTTACGGGTAATATTGTCCACCACTTTTTCTTGGGAACCGCGTGCTAAAACATTGCGGTCAACGATGCTGGCTGTCACTGGGGTGAAGTTCCGCTCTCTTTCTAGCATTGAGCGCATGACGTTGAAATAGTCATCACCCAATGGCGCGTGCATGATAGCGTGAACATTTTTAAAAGAACTGGCAATCCGCAAAGTACCAATATGAGCAGGACCCGCATACATCCAGTAAGCTAATTTCATAAATGTGTTCTCCCTTTTAAAAGATGGATTATCTAGTACTCGATCTTTAAATCGTCTCTGATTTTCTCAAAACTTACAGCCTTTATGAAGTGAGAACTCACAATATTTTTATTTCTTCTTATAGCCAGAAACGTTTTCACTAATGGGATAGCATATAACTTCAACAGTACAAATGTTCTTCAATTGAAACAAACTTTAATATAGTAGCAATGAAGATGCACTTTAATAAGAAAGTAGACTGAAACGTTGTAATAATTGTAACCGTTCAGTAAGTGAACAAGAGAATGAGAGTTCCAGGCGATTGAATCGGATGATTTAGCCACAGAATTTCAAACCCTATTAACTTCGTACCTTTCCTGAACGGTGACAATAAACCCACATTCTGCACCCACGCATTGTCACACAACGAATTTTAGACGATTGAAGATTTGATCTCGGCGTAGACACTCGAATTCGGTGAAGCAGCGCTACAGGAAGATTTCCGTTCGTAGGCGACTGCGTTAGCGACGTACCCCTCCCTTGAAGCAAGCGACACATGCAGCGCTTCTATCTGTTGACTTTTGACGAATCGGGAAGCGAGTGTCATGTGATCACTCCCGTATGATTTTGTCGCAAAGCGAGTTATCGAGTAAAACCTGCCCGTACAAAAATTAGGGGTAGGGGCAGGTTTTATCGATTGATTTTGTCGCAAAGCGAGTTATCGAGTAAAACCTGCCCGTACAAAAATCAGGAGTCTACAATTTTTGGTATATTCATTTCATCCAATTTTCAACGGAATCGAATCTTAAATGTGAGCTTTCCTTAACATAAAACTGCTCTTCTCTTAAGCGTTTAACTTACCTATTTGATGCTTATATCCGTGTGATGTTCAAACGCCCCTATAAAGGTAAAGGTAAAAGGAGATTCAAATAAGGACGCCGTATTACTCGCGAAGTCTTCCGGACAGAAGCGGATGTCCCCAGAGCTTCGCGCGAAGCTCTGGGGAAAAGCTCGCGGGAAGGAAGGTTGGTTAGTCTTGAAGCCGGAACCTGAAAAGCGAGATCCTTCTTCAATGACATTTGAACAGCAACTAATAATTTTTGACCGAAGAAGGGTAGAGAATATCAATGAGAAGCGAGTTGTCGTCATCCCAATACGGTTCGGTTAAGGAATTCATCTGTTGAGGCAGGCAGGGGAAGCAGGGGGGGGAAAAGAACTAATTCTCTACTAACTTTTTCCTCCCCTGCCTCCCTTGCCTCCCCTGCTCAAGAAAGCTTATCCGAACCGTATTGGTAGTCATCCCAAGGATCGGGTGGAATAATCAGTAAGTATCCGGACTTGATTTTTCTGATTTAATTCAGAACTATTTCTTATGTACAGAAAGTTCTACTGTATCCGAAAAGTGCGCTCGAGAGTGCTTCTGGGCAATATATTTGTTCTGTACATAAGAAATGTATTCTACTCTCTTGACAAAGCTAATCAAATTTTAGGTTCTCACAAGTGAGGTGTGTGTTCCGTGTGAGTAAAGTTGTTTAATTCGGTTGAGTCGATACTAATTCTCCAAAAGCCCTCAAGTGCACGTGATCCAGGCATTGGACGATTACCAACTAAATTATTGTCATAATCTAATCCAACACTAAATACTCTATTGAGGGAAATCTGTCCCAGTCTTCCAAAGCCTTCGATATTACTAGGGTCAGCGATCGCCCGATGGTTCAATCGTATCGTTGTTTGAGAGTTATTGGTAAAATAGATTGTGGCTCGATTGCCTTTGAAGCGCACTTGAACATCGTAAACTCCTCCTGTCGCATAATAGAAAGCTTTGGCAGGCAGCTTTCTATCATCAATATTTCGCCCCTGATACTCAACTGCCAAAACAGGTGTAGTCAGCAGCAACAGAGTAGGCAGGACTAACCCTAAGACTTTCATACAACGTATTTAATCGAGTAATATTTTCTAAGGTAATTCATTTAGCCAATCCGAATGAGTAACGACTAGGTATTAACTTTCAGTACCACTAGTGTCATATCATCCGTGTTTTGTTTATCAGTACCAATAAATTGTTGTACTTGGTCAAACAAGTAATCGAGAATCTCCTGAGGTCCCTGAAAATACTTACAAGCCAAATTAAATACCAAAATTAGGTTTTCTTCTTCAAAGCGATTACCACTTGCAGCCGCAGCATCGGTCAAACCATCTGTATAGTAAAGAATAATATCCCCAAGTTCTAATTGTGCTTGACCGTATTCATATTGACTGTTGGCATCTAAACCAATCAGCATTCCTAATGTATCCAAACGCGTCACTGTTTTTGTTGCTGCGTGCCACCATATAGGAGGATTGTGTGCTGCATTACTGTAAGACAAAATCCTAGTTAGAGGATCGTACTCTGAGTAAAACATGGTGATAAAGCGGTATGAATTTTCCAAATCCGCATACATCACTTGATTGAGATTTTGTAAAATCCGTTCTGGGGAGTGCCCATGTAGCACCTCTCCGCGCAGCATTCCCCGCATCATTGTCATGATTAAGGCTGCGGGAACACCTTTGCCCATAACATCGCCAATGACCAAAGCCCAACGATTTTCTTCTGCCTCACAGCTTTCGGCACTTGATTGAAACTCTTTGTGATTGGTAGTAGGAATAAAGTCGTAGTAGTCGCCACCAACACGATTAGCTGGTTTACAACGTGCGGCAAGAGCGACACCTGGAATTGTCGGACATTGACGTGGTAACAGTCGCCGTTGAATTTCTGCGCCAATTTCTAGTTCTTGATCTAAGCGTTCTTTTTTCTTGAGTTCTACATTAAGTTCGTCATTTTCAATTGCGACTGAGGTTTGATCTGCGACTAACCTGACTAATTTTTGTCTGGTTTCTGTCCATGCAAACTCCGGATCGCGGCTTAAAACATACAGCCACCCCTTTTCTGTATGCTTCACCAAAATAGCTGTGCCAAAGATTTGTATGCCCGGTCCCAAATAGCGGTGCATGTAGTCATCTAAAATGCCTGTGGCCGTTGCTATGGGGGGAGTGTTTGGCAAGATTTTGATTTGACTGCTGAGTGTTTCAAGTGCTTTGCGGATATTTTTCCGCTGGCGACTATCTTGCCAGTGTAATTGTTCTAACCTGACTTGACCGTTGGGTTTGTAGAGAAACAAGGCGCTACCGTCCGCATCTGCAACTCTGGTTGCCATCAGGGGAATTAATTCTAAAAACTGATTTAGATTATTAAAGCTTCTGAGAGCAAATCCTAGAGAACTCAGCAAATCTTGAATTTTATTCTGTTCCCGGTGCAACCGTGCGACAAGCTCTTTCAGCGCCACCACTGGAGTGACATCCGATACGGCGCTGTTACTATTAGTATCCATAGGTTCAGGGGGCGGTTGAGACACTGGCACAAGTGTTATTGCAATTTGAATGTAAGGATTTTAGATTAATTAAGAAATTCTTTTGTTTTAGTATTCAAAGACTGTTATGGAATTATATTAGCGGGTTTGACAAGGGTATAAAGACGTAAGAGTTCAAGCTTTTTATCATTCTGTTTATTTATTTCTACTGGAAATCAACAAGAAAATTTTCAGTAATTTACTTATAACAAAAC
>JAQYWN010000615.1 GCA_029379265.1 Rhizonema sp. NSF051 | reverse complement strand
GGAGACGCTGCGCGAACGAGAGGCTTCTCTACGAGACGCTCCGCGAACGCCAACGACATCGCTACACATAAAGGCAAGAATGCGATAGGCTCTTCTTAACAGGGTGAGGAAACATAAAAATGGCTAAACTGCAAAATCACACGGCTGTTGACTCGAAAGTGTTGCTGAGTAAGAATCGTGATTTCTTCCCTTTAGTTTGCAAAAGAAGGCTGCGAACAGTCCTAGGGACTTTTACCTTCGGAGTCCTCTCCTGTCTGATCACTCCAACTCCTGGATTGGGAGCAGAGAAAATTTCCTTCGACTATCCTCCATTCGGAGAATTTTCGATTTCGAGACATTCTCTAGAAGTGTTTGCTAAAAAAGGTCAAATAACGCCTGAATTTGCCTTTTATGCTAAGCGTATTAAACCAAAACAATTGGCTCAACTGCGAGAACTTTTGCAAACACGATTTGAAGTTACCCCTACTTTAGTATCACAGTTCACTTACTCCAAGCTGGGGGAAAAGCTGCTAGAACGTTTTGGAGAATTGCTGCGAACACAAAAAAGACAAAACGGTTTCTATGCATTGCGTTCTGCGCTCATTTTGGCGGCTGCCGATCCGGAAGGTTTAACTGTTGTCAATGCTATCCGTCACTACTCCTCGGGACGCATTCAGTTGAACTTAAGTGAAACTCAAGACATTATTGATAACTTGTCAGATCTACTCAAAAAAAGGGATGCAACAGTTGTTGCACTTCAGCGAACAGCTGCAAAGGAAGCAGATGCTCAACCAAAAATTGATTTTTCACAACAGCCAGATTTACGACTTGCAGGCCTTTTTAAGTGGCACAAACAACCCTTGACTTTGAACGATCGCTCGCGAAAACGTCGTTTTGGTGCCGATCTCTACATACCCCAAGCCACGAAATCTCAACAGCCTCTATCACCTTTCCCAGTGATTGTGATTTCTCACGGTGTTGCAGAAGATCGTACCACATTCACCTACCTAGCTGAGCATTTGGCATCTTATGGCTTCGCCGTTGCACTCCTCGAACATCCTGATAGTGATAGTAAGCGATTTCAGCAATACTTTTCGGGGTTAGCAGGGCCACCAGAAGCGAACGAGCTAATCAATCAACCCTTGGATGTGAAATTTTTGCTGGATGAACTTCAGGGTATTTCTGAATCAGATCCCAACCTCAAGGGACAATTTAATATGCAGCAAGTCGGTGCGATCGGACATTCTTTGGGAGGGTATAACGTTCTCGCTTCATCTGGGGCAAAAATTAATTTTACACAAATTTATAAAGATTGCAATCCTAATCGTTCTTTAGATCTGTCAGTTTTTTTACAATGCCGCGCTAGCGAACTACCACCACGTAGCTATCCTATCCAAGATCGAAGAGTCAAAGCAGTGATGGCAATTAATCCTTTAGATAGCACGATTTTGGGACAAAGGGGATTGAGCCAAATAAAAGTTCCGGTGATGCTGGTTGCTGGGAGTCAAGACATTTTTACTCCCGCAGTACCAGAACAAATTCGCCCATTCACCTGGCTGCAAACTTCAAACAAGTACCTCATGTTAATCGAGAATGGAACGCATTTCTCTACCTTAGGTCATTTGAATCCGGCTGATTCTGCGTTACCTGTTCCATCTAGTTTAATTGGCACCGACTTACCAACTGCTCGCACTTATATCAACGCATTAGGTTTGGCTTTCTTTAAAACTTATCTTACTAATCGACAGGAGTATCATCCGTATCTCAGCGCATCTTACGCCACATTTATCAGTCAGCCACCGTTGAATCTCAGTCTGGTACAGTCTTTTACAGCAGAACAGTTAGCTCAAATATATAATGATAAGTCTTTGCGAAGTCTTACCCCTCCACAAGAACAAAGACGAGAGAAAACGCTTGAGTATGAATTCTAATTTTATCAGCGTCGTTTCTCTAGTTTACCAACTCGTGTCTGTAACGCATTCACATCTTGCCTGGTTTCTATTACCAGAGTTGCAAGTCTGTCGAACATGCGATCGCGTTCTTGGGAAGCCACATTTCCACTTCTTAGCGGCAACGATGGGTTAATCGGTACTCTTGCAGATGGAGACTGACGGCTTGAACCTAACTGAGACTCTATCTGGTTTATCCGCGACATTAAACCTCGCACATCCATTTCCAACCTACCGACTCGAGCATCAACAGCCTGAGATAAAGCAATCTTGGAAAATAACTCACCCCAGATAAAAACAATTAAAAACAGAGCTAATATTATCAGCTCAATACGTTTCATCGCTAACTCCTAACTTTCGCGCCGTCAGATTCTAAGTCAGAAAATAGGGTCAAATAATCAATGCTGTCGCTATTTTCTCCTTCTTTGACCTCAAACGTGACGTTACACGCTTGCGTTTGTTTTAGTGCTTCTACACACAATTTAGCAACATCCTCTCGGCTGATTTTTCCCCTGATATTGTCACCTTGCTCAAGGATTAACTTTTTGCCTCCTGCTTCCTCAGTCAAAGCACAAGGTCTAATAATTGTATATGGAATTTTACTTGTTCTTAAAAAGTCTTCTCCTTTCAATTTCCATGTAAGAATTCCTCCCAACTGATCATTTAATTTGACAGCTGGGGGTTCTTCATCTAAATTAATTCCAGGACGACCGGGACGAGTTACACCTGCTGAACTCACAAGGATAAACTGTGGTAAAATCTCCCCACCATATGCTTTAATTGATTCTATTTGTAAAGCAAAACTACCAGGCGAAAAGTGCGGATTTAAAGTGCTGTCGTACTCAAACTTACTCAACATAAGTTGCAGAGAACGAATTTTACTAGCGTCAATTGGAGGACTATCTTTCGCAGTTTTGGCACGAAATACCGGAATCAAATCTGTAAAAGAGACGCAAACATCTATCCAGGTATTTGCTACGGTATCAAAAGAGTGACTGTAAGCAACGCTATCCCATTGTGTGTCTGTACGTAGGAAGAACTTGTAACGCTTTCCGTCACCTTTAACTCGCAATTTTACACCTGTATACCCAGAAAGATTGAAAGGCGGTTCAAAATTTCTGGTTCTTACAGATGCAAATCCCCCAGAATTGGCAGTAGAGACATTGCCAGCAAACAAAGCAGCCGATTCAACAAATTGGATACTACTTTCACTCACACCACCCATGACAACATCATCAACAACACCCCAAGTATTTTTTAGTTCTAAGGATGGATTTGTGAAATTAAATAATAGTTTTTCATCAGGATTGGGGAGACTTTTAGCAGCAGCTTCAACCAAATTTTTGACCCCGTGATATTCGACATTTTCTGGGGTATCGCCGACAATTTCTGGCTGATAAAACTTGACACCTTGATAGTATTTAGCACGTTCGGGAGTATCTCCCTCTACTGGTTGTACACGTACTGCCGTGCAACAAACGATCGCTTGAATATTCGCCATTACAGGAGTCAACGTTTCAGGAGACGTGATATCCGCCACAACGATGTCAACTCCACCACCAAGGAGCGATCGCGCTTTATCAATGTCTCGTACCAGACACCGAACTTTATAACCTTGTTCAATAAGTCGCCGTACCACTCGCTTACCGAGTCCACCTGTTGCACCAGCTACCAGTATAACGCCCACTTGTTTTCCTCCATCAGTGTCTTTATTTTCCTTATCACCTGTAAACCACTCCTGTACCCAATTGAGGAAAGGAATAACCTCGAAGTAAGTCAGGGTTTGGAAAAATCTACCTAAGTCCCATTGAGAGCGATTTTGGTTAAACATGCTCACTCCTAAAGAAGTACTGAAGCTGTTTGTGGCTGACAATCATACTATTTTGGATTTAATATTTGAGATTGAGACTTTGTGATACCTAATTTTGGTCCACGCAAATTCTATAGAGTAAACTACAAAAGAGTCGCTCAAAAAACTTTTTATCCCTTCGGCTTATTTCTACCAACATAACTGACAACAAATTCCGTTGACTTCTGTTGAAAGATATAAAATATCGGGAATACTAAGTCATAAGTCGGCTAGTAAATTAGCGTAACTTCGCCCTACGGACTATCTACAATTCGCAGATCGCCCGTTATATACTCCAGACAAGGTACAGGAAAACTTCTGTGTGCGGCAAGCGATCGCCCATTAAATAGTCACACTGTATTTCAGAACCAGGAAAAGGTGCTGGGTTTGTCATTATCATTCCCCTTGTTCAAGCATTTCAAATTCCTAACTTTTTACCTCAACTACCCAGTTGCTCTACTTCAGGTATAGACAAACCAGTTAACCCAGCGACTTGTTCTACTGTCATCCCTGTCTGAAGTAAGTTGCGTGCCGTCTGTTGTAGCTGCGACTGTAGTTGTTGCAACTGCAACTCTGCCGACTCTGCTCGGAGGCGTTCTTGTTCTTCATAAGTTGGTAGCAATTCTCCCTTCAACGTTGCCCAGCGCAACCAAGTTGCATCAATGCCTTTGTAGTTACCCTGCCAATGTTGCAATGCCAACCCTAATGAATGACTCACTAACTGGTTCTGTTCGTCTGGAATTAAAGGTTGGTAAACTCCTTTTTCGAGCAAGAAACCAGCCCAATCATCTGGGTTAAAGGGATCAAACCAGAAATACTCTGATACCCTTAATTGATTTTGATAAATGAGCTTTTTCTCATTCTTATCTTGTGCAGCGGTGCTGTCTGACAGCAATTCAATCACTATATCTGGAGCTTTACCTTCTTCCCAAACAACCCAACTGCGACGTTCTCCCTTGGGAACTCCCAACACAGCAAAAAAGTCTGGTCCACGAAAATCTTGGTTTTTTACCTGCATGAGGCTGTAGTATACAAACATATTACCGCCGATAAACCCATCTTCTCGTTGTGCCAACCAAACCATTAAGGCATCAATGAGCAAATCCATTTGAGCTTTATGCCTTAGGCTTTCGATTGGCACTCCATCATCGTATGGCAGTTCTGCTTGGGTTGGCGGTAGTGTTACATATGTTGCAGCTAAAGTAGTTTCTGACATAGCTTTTCTGTGGTTGCATACGCAGTTCTGACTCTTCTATGTTACTTGAGCGCATGGATGGGGATGCGATCGCATATATTGTTGGCTTTTCCAAGAAAAACTAAAATGTAAGGAGGCTACTACCCACCCTACATTTTATTACAAAGAAAGGCAGAGGGCAGAGGGCAGAGGGCAGAAGGTAGGAAGGAAGAGAATCATATGCGG
>JAQYWN010000062.1 GCA_029379265.1 Rhizonema sp. NSF051 | reverse complement strand
TAAATATAACATCAATTACAATTAAATTTTTTTTATGATTATGAAAATTATTTCTGGGCGAAAAATTTTGTTGATGATAGGTATTAGGGTGATTTGGAGTTTTTATTTGATTGTTTTATTCCTTCTAATTAGTGGGAATGCCACTGCAGGGCAGTTGGCTGAAAGATTAGCAAATTTTCCTCAATGGGAAAAAATTCAATCGGTGTCGCCTGCTATAGGAGATCTGGTTTACCCGGATTGGATGGAGGGTAATTGGCAGGTTAAGAGTACTCTTATAGATTTAGTTGCGCCTTTAGCTCCCAATATTGTTACACCTGGATTTGAGGGGAATCGTCAGTATCTTAATCAGCCTACAGATTTCCAGGTGCGCTTTGTTCAAGAGAAAAAGCTTTTTTCGAGTTTAAAAATTATCCCTCACAGAGATAGCAAATCAAAGGTGGTGGCAGATAGGGCATTTAATAGTTTGAATTTGGCACGGGCTTATTTAAATGACAGCACTGTGTTATCAGTCAAAGTAGATCCTGAATCTCCTAATCGTCAAATTACGTTCCTACGTGGCGATCGCCGACTCATTTCTATTGTCACCGGACGTAGCACAGAAACTACATATGACGACAAATTCATTGCAACGGAAGCGTTTCAACAACTGTTTAAAGGTGGTGGGCGTCCTTATTTCAACTTTGTTGAGTCTACTACTGCCTACCACCAATTACAGACATCTAGTCCGGCTGTAGAAGCCACTCAAGTTACAGCTGTCTACCTTTCACCCCAAGAGCCAGATTACTTTGCTGCCGGTTCTCGCCCAGTTGCACTTTATCGCTATCGTCTAGAATTTTTTCCACGTGGCAACTGAAGTCAAATACAATGCAGACGTACTCAAAACAGAGATTAATGAATAGGTGTGATCGCTTCTGTGGATACAGCTTCATCCTTCCCAAAATTGTCTTTGTTACAGACTTATAAACAATAGTTTTATTTTATACATATGACAACACAAACAAAGGCTCCTTCAAGAAAATAGTGCGCTGGTGCGTTTGTAAAGAGTCATCCGTACCAAGGTAAAATAACTAAGACACTACTCGTGAAATCTGCACGTTTCAGGTAAGATTTGGAGATAACATTTTTCGGGGCTTGAAATGGCTAACATCGTCAAACAGCCGTGCGATGAAGGAGTGATTCGATCTACACCATGTGCTGCCCCTTGCTCTAGAAATGTCGGACTTTGGGTGCTAGTAGCAACAATTCTGGGTTCGAGCATGGCGATGATTGATGGTACTGTCGTCAACGTGGCACTTCCAGTATTGCAATCAGAGTTAAATGCAACCTCTACCGACGTGCAGTGGATTGTTGAATCGTATGCGCTGTTTCTTGCAGCACTTATCTTGGTTGGTGGTTCATTGGGCGATCGCTTTGGACGACGGAGTATCTTTGCTTGTGGTATTGCCCTTTTCGCCTTAGCCTCTGTATGGTGTGGTCTATCACTGAACGTGCATCAATTGATTTTGGCAAGGGCAGTTCAAGGAATTGGTGGTGCTTTACTTGTACCTGGAAGTTTAGCAATTATCAGTGCCTCGTTTAGCTCAGAACAACGTGGGCAGGCAATAGGCACTTGGTCGGGGTTCACAGCCATTACCTCAGCACTCGGTCCGGTTCTAGGTGGTTGGTTGTTGGAACATGCTTCTTGGCGCTGGATCTTTTTTCTGAATGTGCCACTTGCAGTGAGCGTTCTAAGTATTTTGTTTTGGCATGTTCCAGAAAGCCGCGATGAAGAGTCCGCACGACTTGACTGGTGGGGAGCAACCTTCGCCACTCTCGGCTTGGGGGCGATCGTCTATGGACTCATTGAATCATCGCAGCGAGGATTGCTGCATCCGTTGGTTCTAAGCTGTTTGGTAGTTGGCGCAATTCTCTTGGGTGCGTTTATTTTTACTGAGGTAAACAGTCGCGCTCCGATGATGCCGCTATCTTTATTTCAGTCGCGGACTTTTAGGGGAGCAAATTTAGTGACTTTGTTCCTTTACTCAGCCTTGAGTGGGGTGTTTTACTTTGTTCCGTTCAATCTAATTCAAGTTCAGGGTTACTCGACAACGGCTGCAGGCGCAGTTTTCCTGCCATTTATTCTCATTATGTTCCTGCTATCGCGTTGGTCTGGAGGTTTAGTGAGTCGTTATGGTGCAAAGTTACCCTTGACAATTGGTCCAATTATTGCAGCCTTTGGGTTTGCAGCCTTTGCCATACCAGAAGTCGGTGGGAGTTACTGGACAACGTTTTTTCCGGCGATGGTAATCTTGGGTTTGGGTATGGCAATCAGTGTTGCACCATTGACAACAACGGTGATGGGTGCAGTCAAGCAGCGCCAAGCTGGTGTCGCTTCAGGAATTAATAATGCTGTTGCTCGTTCTGCTGGGTTGATAGGAATCGCAATCCAAAATATTTTTGTGTTTTATATTTTCAATCACAGTCTAGATCGACGTTTGGCAAGATTGGGAATACCACCCGAAGTACAAAAACTATTGAATGAACAACGCATCAAGTTAGCTGGGGCGGAAGTTCCTCACGATGTGAGTCCCCAAGTGGGTAGAATGCTGAAAAACGCGATCGCTCTTGCATTCGTAGATAGCTTTCGCACTTGTATGTTTATTGCCGTTGGACTAGCATTGCTAAGTGCGATTGTCGCTGTTGTGACGATTGGGAACAGCAAAAAGCAAATTTAGCTACGAAGATCCCCGACTTCTTTAAGAAGTCGGGGATCTTACTTCAGCCTTTAGACTTATAAAATTTCATATTGTAGTTAGTAATATAGTGGTCGTTGTTAAGACTTGGTGTGCGTTCAGCAGATCTCGAAAAGGAGAAGACTTTGATTGAGAACTAGCAACAAACAGGGACAGAACAAATCGCTATCAGCACATAGTAAAGCAGGCGAGCAAAGAGGAACTATTATACCGACACCACTACCAGAACAAGTAAGTCATAATATTGAGACGATTATAGACTTACATGCACGCCACGAAAAACAAGTGTCCCGTAACCAACGGTTTGTAGAAGACATGACGCTTTTTTTTGGTCGTCCGAGATTTTTGTACAGTATCCTGTTTGTGATTGTCTTCTGGATTACATGCAATAGTTTGCCAAGGCGTTTTAGATTACCGCGATTTGACCCTCCTCCGTTTGCCTGGTTACAGGGATCGGTTACTGTCAGCTCGTTACTAATGACAACAGGTGTACTGATTACGCAAAACAGACAAGCAAAGCTGGCTAACCAAAGAGCACAGCTAAACCTTCAAATAAACCTACTATCCGAGCAAAAAATGGCTAAACTTATCGCGCTGATTGAGGAATTGCGCCAAGATAGTCCTGATGTTATAGATAGGCAGGATGATGAGGCTGAGAAAATGAAGGAAACTGTTGACCCGCATATGGTCGTGGATGTACTTGAAGAAACACTAGCAGAAGAACTGGAAGATCTTGAGGAGTAAACATACCACAAACTCTTAAATTGATTTTGGATTACCTCACAAGCAATCTTTGGAGGCTGAGAATAATGATATGAACTCAATTTTTTAGATTGGGGATTTGAGATTTTTTCTTGATCCCAAATCCCACATCTAGATTTGTCACTCCTTATGTCCACGAGCAACTGTTGGAGCTAGTACAGCGCTCATTGCACACATGACGACAACAAGACCTAAAGCAATGCGCAGATTAAGAAAGTCAGCGACGAAACCGATTAAGGGTGGACCGCAAAGAAATCCGCAGTAGCCAGTTGTTGTCACTGCCGCCAGTGCTTGACTGGAAGGAATTCCTGGAGTGCGTCCAGCAGCACTAAAGACGATTGGCACAAGGGTTGACAAGCCAACTCCAACACAGGCAAAACCGATCAGCGTTACAAGCGGCTGAGCAATTATTAAAGATAACCCCAATCCGATCGCGGCAATAGTGCCACCAAAGCGTACCATCCGGACTGGTCCCAGATGCTGAGTAGGGCGATCGCCACTTAAGCGACATACAGCCATAGCGAGCGAGAACATCGTGTATCCAGCCGCAGCTAGTCCTGGTCCCGTCGTAAGTGTCTGGCTGAGGTAGACTGCACTCCAGTCAGCCATTGCGCCTTCGCTAAGCATGACGCAAAATGCTAATATACCTAGTTGTAAAAGTGACTTTTTTGGCAGAGCAAACGTTGACTCAGTCGTCATGTTCGCTTCAGTATACAATAACTTTATAGACGCAAAAGCTACTACAGTCCCCAGTAAAAGTGCTGCCCCAAGCAAATGTGACTTGGGGTTAATTCCTAAAGAAGCGATCAAACCGCCACTAGCTGCACTAACCATGCCACCAGCACTATACAAGCCGTGAAATGACGACATGATCGGTCGGTGGTAACGCTGTTCAACAGCAACTGCTTGAGTATTCATTGATACATCTAATGCCCCAAAAAAAGCGCCCAAAACCATCAGAGAGATCGTTAGTAATAGAAGATTAGGAGCTAGGGTAGGCAGAGGTAGTACGATACAATATCCCAAAGCTGCTAATTTTGTCACCGGACGACTACCAAAGCGGGCAACCAACCATCCGGCTGTAGGCATTGCCAGCACGGCTCCAACAGCCGTTCCTAGCAGTCCAACTCCCAGCTCACCATTACTTAATCCTAGTTTCTGTTGAATTTCCGGGATACGTGCTACCCAGTTGGCCAATCCTGCACCACCTACGAAGAATACTGCTGCCACAGCCAATCGGGCAGATTTTGGTACTTCTGCTTCCTTGTAACGAGTTGTGTCACTCAAATCGTGTTTCATAATCTTAAGTCTAACATTATGCTACTCTTACGAAAGTCCTGTCTAAAAGCTGTTCGATCAGATCGGCAGCACGCTGCGGGCCGTTATAGCGCTGGAACTCTGCTTGTAATCGGTGCGCGTTGTATTTGTAGCCTGAGTCGCGCAGGATAGTTTTCACGGCATCACGGATTTGTGCTGATGACGGAGTTCCCGTTTTCAGGTTGATACCTACACCAGCCCATGCTACACGCGCTGCGATTTCTGGCTTTTCCTCTGTTGCACCCGCCACAATGAGGGGCACCCCATTGGACAAGGCTATCTGCACACTACCAAACCCGCCGTTCGAGACCATTACATCTACATGTGGCATTAAGTAGTAGTAAGGGATAAACTGCTCCACATGCACGTTATCTGCCAACTGGTGGATGTTGATGCTTTCAATGGGGATGCTACCTGTAGTCGCTACAACAACTACATCCTCATCGATCAGCGCCCGGATTGTCGGGATCACGAGATCGTTGAGATCGTAGTTTGCCAAAGTGCCTTGAGTCACAAGGATGACTGAGCGATCGCCGTGCAGTTCATCCCACCACGAAGGGGGATTAAACTGCTCTAGTGGTGGACTGATTAGAGTGCCGACAAAATGCGTGTATTCATACAAATCGCTACGGGGATACTCGAAAGCAGGCACAGTGCCAAGCAGATACAAATCCGGTGGTTGAATAATGCTTTCCAGCACACTTTTGTTGAGGATCGGCAGATCTACGCTGGCGCGGAGCCGATCCGTGTAGGTTCGCACGTCGCGCAAAGCGATGCGATCAATGAAAAAATGCAACAAAGCATTGCGTAGCCGTCCAAGAGGTGAGCTATCTGGTGGTAATGCTAAGCCGATAGGCGCAGTATCTTTGCTGCTGAAAGAGTACATTGAAACAGCAACGGCTGCGGCTGGAATGCCAGTTTTTTCGCGCACAAAGCCCACACCAAAGCACACCTCATCGGCAACTAGTAAATCGGCAGGAAACTCATCTAGCAGGCTAAGAATATCTTTCATTTGTTTGGGTGCCTGCTCAATAAACAGAGCCTTGAGCGTTTCGATCAAAGCCGACAAACCCTGCAAACCATGAAGCTTTGGAAAGGCTTCCTCCCGACTCTTCCCGCTGAAATCTTCAGCTGCTTGCATCGGTTTATAAGTGGCTCCAAGTCGTTCTATTTTGGATTGGAAAGCCTTGCCAGCATACCACCAGACCGTGTGTCCGCGATTAACCAACTCGCGAGCTACCGTTGCCATTGGGTTGAAATGGCTCTCCACTGGGGAAGTCGCTATCAAAATACGAGCCATTTGTCTGCTCCTTCTTTCAATCGAAAGTTATTATTTAGCTTTACATCAACTTGAAAAAAGTTCTCTCAATCGCATCGCACGCAGACTGGACACCATCCTCAGCATCGACTCGTTCTTTCACAGATTGTGCGATTGTCTTGTAAGTTGGATTGCTGAGCAATTGATGGAGTGCCGTCACCGCCCGATCGCAGCGATAACTTTCTCGTGGAATTTGAAGTGCAATGCCTAAGCGAACGACACGTGCGGCATTGTCGGGCTGATCGAATGCATATGGTACAATCAACATGGGCACACCCGCTCGTAGCGCTTGCGCCGTTGTTCCCACGCCGCCTTGATGGACAATTGCTGCTGCCCGTGGAAACAGTTCTGAAAACGGTGCGTAATCAACCGCGATCGTGCCATCGGGAAGCGGCGGCAGCTCATTTTCAAACTCCTCTACTCCCACTAAAAAAACGGCACGACAACCCAAGACTTTCACTGCTTTTAGACTTTCAGTGTAAGAATTGCCTGCTCGTCGCACGACAGCCGAGCCAAGCGTAAATACGACAGGTGGTGAACCTGAGCCCAGAAAATCGGCTAATTCAGCAGAAAGTTTCTGTTCGGGAACAAGGCGATCATAAAATGCAAATCCGGTTATCTGTGCCTGAGATACCCAATCCGGCTGAGGCTTTCCCAAGACAGAAGAGAATATGCCCAGCACTAGATGAGGAGAATACTTGTCCTCAAAGAGCGGATGGTTCCCTGGCGGTAAACCCAACTCTTGTCGCAACTGTCGAATGGGTTGCAACCATCGAGCAGTACTCAGTCGTGCCAGTTGCAGCACGGCACGATTGAGCGCTCGTTCCAAAACTGGCAGTTGCGGTAGATTCGCAAAACCCGATAGCCTTGGCGGATCGTAGAGCGAGAAAAAAGAGGATGGAGAAAGAAGATACGATACCCAAGGAATGCCCGTTTTTTCAGCCAGGAGTGGTGCTGCAAAGACAAAATCTGAACTAATCAGTAAATCAGCATCTTGAGTTGCCTGCATTAAGTTACTGTATGTTTCGCGCACAAACGACAGCACTAATTCACAAATGACTGTCTGCGCTCCGATTTTGGGATCTAATATGCGCTCGATTAATGCCGGATCTCGATTCTCCCTTTCTGGTGGAATGGGATAAAATTCTAATCCTTCTGGCTCAATTTTGCGGCGATAGAATTCGTTGACGGCAATTGAGACGTGATGTCCACGTGCTTTGAGTCCTAACCCAAGTGCGATCGCTGGATGCAAATCTCCAAGAGATCCGAACGTTGTGATCACGATCCGTTTTCCAGTCATCATACTCCTTCCTTGTTAGCTCAGACGACTAAAAAATACCGCAGCAATAATAATTAAAATTAACATAGCCAACGGTACCCAGAGATTAGGTAGATCTGACACACTCATAAGTTACCAGTCATCGAATGTTTTGTAACATAAGTTTACAACATATCCTAAAACTACTAACGCCCTGCAAACAGATACACTAATAACGTAAATTGCTAGTTATATAAATGCGTGCTGGTAATCGGGAAGAAATGATTCGTACACGACCCAACCCATTACAAATTGACTTTAGCTTGAGAGCGATAATTCCTTTAATAACAAGCTGCATGAAGAAATTACCATGACATTAGAAGAAAAAGTGATCTGGCTACAAGAACGCACGGCTTTAGGAATTTTATCCCCTACAGTATTGAGTGCGATCGCCCAAGTCATTGAAGAACAGGTGGTGTCAGCAAACCACCATCTCGTTACTGAAGGCTCACTGCCTGAAGCCCTGTATATTCTGCAACATGGTCAACTTGAAAGTGAGAGCAATCAAACTAATCCAGCCTTGGCTGTAGGTTTCCTTCCGGGAGCAGTGATTAATTTACAAGAATTGCTGTTGGATGAGTTGGCTCAACGGACAATTACAACTGTGACAGAATGCGAGTTTTGGGTTGTACCTACAGTGAAATTCCGGGAATTAGGTACCCAATTCCCGGAAATTGCTCAGGCTGTCTCTCGTCAGATGGCTCAAGAATTAGCTCAACTCTCATCTGCTTTCACCTACGAACAAGAACGTTCCGCAGCTTTAAGACCATATTTAATCACAAAGGCGCAACGCGGAATCGTCGGTACCAGTCGCTATGCAGTGCGTTTGCGAGAAGAAATTAGAAAAGCGGCGACAGAAAGGAAGTCAGTGCTTATTTTTGGGGAACCGGGCTTAGAAAAAGATAATATCGCGGCTCTAATCCACTATGGTTCCGCTTATCGAAGAGAGCCGATTATTAAAGTCAACTGTGGTATTCTCCAAACAAGCGGTGCAGATTTGTTTGGTCGCCTTGGAGGCAAATTAGGACTGCTGGAATGGCTGGGGGAAGGAACCTTAGTTCTTAACAATATTCAAGAAACACCACCAGAATTGTTGCCAGCGTTAGCTGAGTTGATTGAAAAGAACACATATACTCCAACTAGTCGTTCGGAAGAATCAACTGCTGAACCCCGCGTCAGTAAAGCCCGTATTTTATTAGTATCAGAAAAAACTTTACCGTCTATTGATCGTACTGTTGGACACATCATCAAAGTGCCACCGTTACGGGTGCGACAAGCCGATATTAAAGCGCAGTTACAATACTACATTAGTCTCTACACTAGGTCAAGAGGTGTTGCTAAACCTAAAGTCACATCAGAAGCTTTGCGCCGCTTGCAGTCGTATGATTTTCCTGGCAACCTCAAGGAGTTGCAAAATTTAGTGGAACGGGCAATTGTCCAAGCTGGAGATGCAAAAGAGTTAACAGAAGAAATTTTTTGGTCAGCCGAAACTAAGAAAAAGCAATTTCGCGTCAATCTTTTAAATGCCTATCCTAGTTTGCGGCAATTTCTACGCAGTCCTTGGTGGCCTGAGCGGATCAACTATGGCTTTAGTTTGACTGCCTTTGCCATTCTTGTTGGAGTCCTGTTTTTTGGTCCCCAGACGCGCGATCGCAACTTTGCTTTAAATCTTTTCTGGGCTTGGTGGTGGCCTGTCTTCCTACTGGCATTTCCCTTTTTAGGTCGAATCTGGTGTGCAGTGTGTCCTTTCATGATTTACGGGGAAGTTACACAAAAGTTGTCTTTATGGTTATTTCCCCGACAACTCAAACGCTGGCCCAGACATCAAGCAGAGAAATGGGGTGGATGGTTTCTTTTTGGACTGTTCAGTCTGATTTTCTTGTGGGAGGAACTTTGGGATTTAGAAAATACAGCTTACCTCTCTGGTAGTTTGCTGGTGTTAATTACTGCTGGGGCAATGATTTTCTCCGCCATTTTTGAACGGCGGTTTTGGTGTCGCTATCTCTGCCCCATTGGCGGAATGAATGGTTTGTTTGCTAAACTGTCAATGACAGAATTACGGGCACAACAAGGTATTTGTTCTGCCACTTGTACTACGTATCAATGCTATAAGGGTGGACCTCAAAAAGGCGAGGGGATGGAAACTCTTGGATGTCCGTTGTACTCTCACCCAGCACAGTTAGAAGATAACAAAGACTGCGTGCTGTGTATGACTTGTCTCAAAGCCTGTCCCCACCGTTCCGTTGAGTTTAATTTACGTCCCCCCGGAGTTGAACTGTGGACAACTCATGTCCCTCACCGCTACGAGGTTGCACTGTTGTTTTTACTTTTGGGCGGAGTGTATCTCCATCATTTACCACAGTTACAATCTTGGTTGGGATTACAACTCGATTTAACACAGTTTTGGCAACACTTGGGGTTATCGCTATTGGCATTGACGATACCAGTAGCTATTCCAATTGCAGCATACGGCTTTTCGTATTTGAGATTTTGGTTATTGAATTTTGAATTTTTACAGAACTCGTCAAATTCAAAAGAATCTACTCCAAAAGAGCAAATTTCAAGTCAAAATCGTAAAGTGAAAATCCAAAATTGTCGTAAGCCAAGACCATTTGTCGAGCTTGCCTATGGATACTTACCATTGGTTTTGGGAGGTAACTTGGCTCACTACCTGCGTTTAGGATTAGGAGAAGGAGGACGCATTCTTCCGGTAACTTTTGCTACTTTTGGTTTTTCTGGCGAGCAGTTACCTGTATTGGTAGCTCATCCTGCCGTAATAGACTTTTTGCAAGGTGCTACCCTCATTTTCTCAGTGCTGTTAACAATGGTATTAACACAAAAAATTGCTCGTCAACCAATGCGATCGCTTTTTTGGCAACACCTAGCAGCTATTGGGCTGGGAGCAAGTCTGTGGGCAATTATTGTGTCTGGCTAATAGTGATAGGAGCAATTACCAATTACCAATATGTCAAGTTTTTTAGAACCACCGCGTTTACGTATTGGTGAAGACAGTGAAGAAGAACGACGTGCCACTTGGCTGGAACTTTTTTACGATTTAGTGTTTGTGGTTGCAGTCTCTCAACTTGCTCACTATCTTCACTCGGATGTGTCGCTATCAGGAGTGTTCGGCTTTGTAGCTCTTTTTATACCCGTATGGTGGTCATGGATTGGCACGACATTCTACGCTAACCGCTTTGACAGTGACGACGTGGGACATCGGCTGCTGACTGCTGTGCAGATGCTTGCTATTGCTGCATTAGCTGTCAACGTCCATCATGGTTTGGGCGACAGTAGCACTGGTTTTGCTCTTTCCTACGCTCTTGGGCGTGCTGTACTTGTTGTGGAATACATTCGTGCAGGATGGCATATTCCTACAGCACGTCCGTTGACAACTCGTTATGCTATTGGCTTTGCGATCGCCGCCACTCTTTGGGCTATATCAGCATTTGTACCCATTTTGTGGCGAAATATACTTTGGTCATTGGGGCTTTTCATTGACTTTACCACACCCCTGTTAGCACGTAAGTTGCTATTGGAAATTCCTCTCCACTCTTCTCACTTGCCAGAGCGTTTCGGGCTGTTTACTATGATTGTGTTAGGTGAAGCAGTTGTCGGGGTAGTCAATGGTGTTTCCGAGCATTCATGGGATGTTTTAACCGTGATTTCCGCCGTATTCGGTTTAAGTATCGCTTTTAGCTTGTGGTGGGTTTACTTTGACAACCTTGGTGGCACACCTATTCAAAGGGCACGTACAGAAGGACGGACGACCATTTTCAATATCTGGCTCTACACCCATTTACCCTTGGTTATGGGATTTGCGGCTACTGGAGTGGCTGTGGAACTTGTACTGTTGAGCGAAACACCATTAGCATTACCTGATGCAGTGCGATGGTTGCTATGTGGCTCTGTTGCTCTATGCTACCTCACTTTAGGTATTCTCCACCGCCTTGGAGTCATCCGCTATTGTAAAAGCCGTGCTAAGTTTCGTATTGGAGCAGTACCAATTTTGCTTTTGATTGCCTTTTTTGGTAAAGGTTTGTTACCAGTTGTTGTCATCGGCTTAGTAGCTGTGGTTTCTACTGTGCAAGTTGTTCAAGATTTGTATCAGAGCCGTCCCACTACTCGCTTAGTCGATCCAGAAATATAGCTAAGAGTGCTGTTCCAAGCGCTTGTGTGAGGGATACCCGAATCTTGCAAGACAAAACAATTTAGTCGGTGATCGCCCAACGCACGTAAGGGCGATCGCTGACTATTTGTGTCTCGCTGATCGCACTTGGTTTACTGGAAGTATCTTTTGGCAGCGAGAGGCGAAATGAAAGATAGCCTTTTTGGAACCGCACTCCATACCTAAGTTGGCGATCAATACCGCCACCAACGCAGTTCGCATAAGTTTTTTTCAAGGGCGCTCTGTATTTGACAAACATTTTGGTTGATGTTAATAACTGGACGGTATCGGCAAACGGCGAGGTGTTAGCAATAATAGTACGTTCTTCACCTCCTGCATAGTGACGTAAAGAACTCCAAAGACCGATTGTGCTTGGACAGTATCCGCTTTGACGTTGTATCTTTAACACTTTGTTTGGTGCGGTGTTTGGTAGTGTTGGTTGTGGTACAGCTAAAGAGGGAGTAACCACAAGCATCGTTGATAACAGACCAATTATTGTTGTAAATCGTGTCAAAGTCTTCATAGTTGTCTAGGTTTAGTTTGAGAAATTACGCTCCTGCAAAGAAGTTATTTGGATATACTAATTTACCAAATAAGATGCCAGTATTCCACATGCGCTTTCAAATTTTTGGTAAGCATCCAGCCTAGAGTGCCACTACTCAGTTAGAGAATAATCGTGTAAACATTGTTAGACTCAGATTCCTGACTTTTCGTAGAACTCGGGGATATTGATATTATATCCAGTTGAAAACTTGTAATGAAGCTTGGATGAGAGCGCTGAAGCGCAACTACGAGCCTAGGTTTTATTTTTAACTAAATCACAATAATAAACAAGCTCGATAGCATGAAAGCTATCGAGCTTAAACTAAGGTTATTCTACCTGATTTTGCCAAAGGACCAATAACTATTAAGTAGTAGGTTGGTCTAAGTTGACTTTCACGACTTTATTCTTTTCTTGCTCAGTTTTAGGCAATGTCAAATTTAAAATGCCGTCTTTGTATTCTGCCGTGACATTGGTATTTTGAACACGAGTGTTTAGAGGAATCACGCGCTGGAATTTGCCATAGCGGAATTCTGTCACAGTACGACCATTTTCTTCAGTTTTATTTTCAGACTTGCGCTCACCACTGATGGCAACAGTGTTTTCTGTGACTTGCACATCTAAATCTTTAACATCCACGCCTGGGAGTTCTAGCTTCAAATGAACCGCATCTTCAGTTTCTTTGATTTCAGCAGGAATTCGTGTAAAAGCTCTTTCCTCAGATGTAGCAGACACTGCTTCGTCAAACAAACGGTTAAGTTGACTGTGGAGAGCGTTCATTTCAAAGATTGGGTTGTAACGAACTAACATCTTGATATCCCTCTTGTTGTTTTACTAAATAAAGAAGTTGAATAGTTGCTTTAACCTCATAGTATTAGTAAACAATTAGGATGTATATTCGGTTTTTAGCACATAAATAGAGGATGATTACCGACCCTTGAAATAAGTCTTGAAAGGTGTGGCAAACTGTAAAAGTATAGGTACGGTAAACCCTCTTAAAAAGTCATATACTAATTTTCAGGCTTAGCATTGCGACGAGGTATGAGTCTCCGTCTTACCGTTGTTCTGTATCACGACAGAACGCGAACACTGCTGCTGTTGACTGCTGTTGTCACTGCTTTCCTGCTCAACTTGAGTTGTTTGCTTTTGCTCCGTTACTGATGACGGTGAACAAGCACTTAAACCGAGGACAAGAAGACTTGAAAAGGCAATAAAGGAAAGAAATTTGCTCATGATTAACATTGCTCCAAAGTAGAGTTGTGAGGTAAGAATTCAGCTATCAGCACCTCAATAATTAGCTATGAATGTTTTGCCTACACTATTGGACTAATCACTATCATTTTACAAGCCTTACAGTCGGTAGGGCTAACGCCTGAATGCTTACGTTGTCATAGTATGTAGAAAGTAGGCGGTTACCATGCAAATAAGCAAATATAAGACCACACTGCACTATGCAGCATGGTCTGCCTAAACATATGGTATTAAGTTAATTAGGATCTACAACATCAAACTGGCTCATTCCGGATTCTTACTCAAAAATTTTCTGCTTATTTTTTGAGCAAAATAGTAAGCGCTTAATTGCTGGTACTCAACCCTGTATTCGCTTCACTCAGCGATCGCTGTTGCTCATATTTATCTATTATGCCTATGTACATCGTTCGCTCGCGTGTACATCTTTTTAGGCAATCCTTCAAAGCAGACTTTGCACCTCTATCGGGAACTGGCTAAAGCTACGCCTAATCGCAGTTGATGGCAAGTTTTAGCGGTGATCGTTTGAGTTACATACACAATGCTCTTATACCATTTCACGAAAATCTTGATACAATTCGCTTCCCTTGCTTTCCCTGCAAGCCTAAATGTATCAACTTTAAAGTGAAATGGTATTACTAGGTGCCTGCTCTTGGGAGAGGGAGAAAAGAAAATTGCATTGGTAATCTTACACTCGTGTTGCAAGTAATCAATTTAGCAGGAAGCTTTGGAGAAACAGCAAAAGATATGCATGGTTAGGTTGAATTTTTCAGTGCTTGGGTTAATTGGAATTCAACAAATAACTAATTGAGAATGAATCGGATAATCTCAGTAAATTTAACGAAGTCATTCATAGATATTTTTGCTTATAACCGTGAATAAGCTACTTAGCGTCAATTGTGAGGTTTAAGGGTGCAGAATTTCTCAGACTGGCTAATAGTAGGTTCATTGACATTAGTGGTTGGTGCGACAGCATCCTTTGCTATTCCAATCTTTCCTCTGTTGCAATTACCGAACTTGCCAATCAACTGATTGAAAATTCACAAGTGCCAATCGTGGGTACTGTAGGTGAATTCATGGAGGTGAGGCATCAATCTCTGTGGCAAACTAGTTTTGATATGGTGATTGTGGAAGAGGCACAGCATCTGACTTGGTTAGAACTATTGTTGTTGTCTGGATTGGGGCACAAACTCGTCTTGTTTGGCGATGAAATGCTGTCAGCTTCTCCGACATCTTCGCAGCAATCATTTTTTACTCGCTTTAAGCGATGCTTCAACTGGCTAACGCAGCACTTGCTTCCATCATATATATGTCGGTTGACAGAACAGTTTCGGTTGCATCCAGAAATAGCGAATCTTGTTTATCCGGCAATCTGCAATGATTGGATTCTCACTTCCTCCTCGCAAGTTGATGACATTCTTCCGCAGCTAAGACATCGATTAGTTTGGCAAAATGTTCCCAACCAGATAGCAGGCGAGGAGATTCTGAAATTTATCCAACTTTTTGCTCCGCAGATTCGTTCCCAAATTGGAATTATCACCTTTGATGCACTTGAGCGAGATTGGCTCAAGGCTAATTCTCCCCAAGATTTTTCGGAAATCCTCATCGGTACAGTGGCAGAATGGGCGGGAATAGAACGTGCGATCGCAATTTTAAGTTGTGTCGGGCATCGCGAAACTATAACTCCAGACACTATACATATAGCCCTAACACGGGGGCAAAACTACCTGATTTTATTTGGTGATTACGATTTCTGTTCTGGTGGCAAGTTGGTTCCCCGTTGCGCTCTTTATTAGCTCAAGGCATACACACTGAACGTATGGTGGTTTTCTCATGAAAGTTCAATGTCAATTGCAAGGCACGTTTCATCGCATTATGTTGAGTGGTACAGATTCAATGCCTGTATCTTTAGTTGATTTAATTCGAGAAGTGCAGGCGCAAGCGACTGAAACCCGTAGACGCTCACCCCAATTATTGCGTCAATCGTTTGGCTTAAACTTTCTTCTTGAACCTGTTTTGATTAACTTGTTAAAACAAGCGCAAGGTGTGGAAATAGAAAGTGAACTGTATCAAGTGCCATCATTACAACTACTCCACAAAGTTAGATCTCACTTAACGTTGCAGGTTGCTAACACGTACCGCTATCAATTTATCAGCCCAGAAGCAACTTTTAATCTCACACCAGACAACCCACAAATTCCTGCTTGGGTTGGTAGTGATTCAGCACAGTCGGGAAATTACACTGTTACCCTAGAGCAGCCTGATTATCCTGGTTTATCTCATGAGTTTGCCAGTAATCTCTGGCTACGAGCTCAGTCGTATTGGCAGACATTACCCGACATTCAGAAAATTCATCTAGCGCTTCAATCTCTTGACATACTCAATTATAAAGTACATCAGCCTCAAACACCTCACCTGCAAATCTGGATTTCGCTACAAGACTTACCAATAGATTTAAGAGCAGCAATAACGTTTTTGCGCTTAGGTGAAGGTGAAACATCCGTTTTTTCGGCAGCAGTGAGATTACTAGTTCAACAGTACCAGGCAACTTATCGCTTACCAATTGTCAGATTACCCGAGCAACTCAGCCCTGACTCAATAACCCCGGCACAAGGTTTGCGAATTAGTAAGGGCAACAGCCGTTCTATTTTAGAAAAAATCATCTCTACAGCACGTAACTTTCTCTTAATTTCCAGTTACATCATTGAAGATGAACATTTAACAGAATTAATCTGTCGGAAATCCCAAGAATTACCTCAAGGCGTTTGGATTCTAACTGACTTAAGGAATCTACTGAGTCTTCAGCCCTATGTCAATACAAAATCATTTGATTATATTATTGAACTATTACACAATCATCAAATTTTTTATAAAAAGGTAACATTATCAATAGCTGCGATCGCGCGGATTGTATCCCAGGCAATCGACACCCAATATCTACACAACCTTGCTAGTAGTTATCCTCAATATCAATTTGCCCTAATCACCCAGGACAATATTTTTTCTAGTATCCAGCAATTACTACCAAAATATATCTGTCTTAACCCTATAATTCATAATTTTGATAAAATATGGCAGGAAAAAAGTCTACGAAATTTTCCCCTTTTCGGTATTTACTTAGACAAAATAGAATTCGCTGTCGTCAACTCGGTAACGAATATTTACAGTGCCTTGCTAGAGTAGCGTTGACGGAAGAACTTCAAAGGCAATATTTTAATTGGTTTAACTCCTACTATAACTTAGAAACGAGCCAATATTTATGGGGTTATGGTCGAATTTTACTTTGGTACTATAACTTTGATTTACCGATTAACTTTGTGAATTATCGAGAACATTTTCAGGATATTATAAAATATTTACTTGGAAAGGCTCCTAACGATTTTAAAATCCAGTACAAGCAAAATGCTTTTTAAGCCTCTTGTATCTCCTTACATTTCGTCATCAAGATACAACCTTTTTTCAACCAGGTTCAGATGAAATGCAAATAGCAGAAAGAGTGATAAACCATTTCAAAGACGATAAAATTATTTTAATATAGCAATCCTAAATCATTTGTAAAAAATCACAGTTGTTGATAGAGTGAAT
>JAQYWN010000614.1 GCA_029379265.1 Rhizonema sp. NSF051 | reverse complement strand
GATAAATCCTTTATAAATTGGTTGGTATAATCTTTAATCAGTTTATCTTGGCCAAAGACAGGGTTATACACAGAATCCCAAGAATTACTGAGTGCAGCCAGTCTCTCACCTAATCCTTCATACCACTCATCCCAAGATTTAGCGGCTTCCTCATAAACTTGGTCTACTATATTAGATGCCAATTTGCGTATTCTTAAATCCCTTCCACTTGCTTCGCCAATTTTTTCTAAAATCCCCTTTTTTTCTGAATCAGAAATTTGAATTTTCTCATCTAAAATATTTTCAGCTTGAGATAGACCATCTAAACATTGTTGAATTATTATATTTATTTGAGTTGCAGAATGCTTAATTTTTACTCCGCCACTTTCAAGTGTTAGAAATTCTTCAAGAGACCGAATAAAATTCTCAAAGCTTTTTAAATACTCATTTTCCGTCCCCTGTAAAATTGCATCCAGCGCGGCTTGAGCAGAAATCAAATGAACGCGATTGTTACCTGTAACTACAGGATTTTCACCCAGTACAAACCTTTCAATTCTCTGTCTTACTTGTTCACGACCTTTTTCACTACGTACTAAATCTATAAAATTGCCCACTACAAAAAGATTATTGGCAGCTTCATTTTGTTGACCATGATTTAGTTGAGTTTTTAAATCCAGAAGTAAGTCACGCTCTCCTTGAGTTAAGGAACGTGAAGCATTAGTTAGGAAAATGGCTGCATCAGTATCTTTGAGTAATCTTTGTGTAACTTTACTACGGTCGGGGTGTTCGTTTAAGCCTGGAGAATCTATGATTTCAACCCCACTACTGCATAACTCTAAATCAGGATGCTCATAAACAATTTCTTCAATTTCCGAATGCGCCAGTTCTTCACTTAGACAACCTATTGCTGCATCTTCTGAAATTGTCGCCTTCAGTTGATACTGTTCACAAGGAATCTCTTCTTCTCGTCCATCTTTATAACGACAGATTACTCGTTTGTGAAGTCCGTATTTTAAGACTGTTACTACACCACTACAAGGAATCTCCCTCACAGGTTGTATTTCCTCACCTAGCAAAGCATTTAATAAGGTTGATTTTCCTTGGCTAAATTCACCTATAACTGCTAACCTAAATCGTTGAGATTGTAATTTTCTCGATATCTTACTAACTTTTTCTATCAAGGTGTAAGATAAGAAATCTTGCTCCTGGCATTCCTCAATTATTTGAAAAATCTGCTGGCAATAATTATCTAATTGTTTATAAATCGTCTGAAACTTTTTAAACTTCTTGTAATCTAAGTTCTTGTGTTGTTTATTAGTTTTGTGTTCTGGTTTAACAGGTAAAACCTGTAGAATATCGCTGGCTGGCTTGACAAATATAGTATCTATTTCTTGGAAGCGAGAGGAGTCCAGTAAAAAATGTACTTCATTGACAGCAGTAATATCTACATTTACGTAATGAGTAAATCCAGTTTCTATAACTGCTAAATGTTGCGGATTAATGCCTAGTAGTTTGGCAACTATTTGTAAATATTTTTTCTCACGAGATTCAATTTCTCCATTTTTAGCTGATACTTCATAAGCAAAAGCAATTAATAATAATCTTTCTGATTGTGAAAGTGGAGTCGTCAGCGTCAATAAGTCATTAGCTTTTTTATAAACTTTATTTTCTCTTACTCCCTTAATCATCAAATGTGTTAACCGACGCATATCACTTTCTGGAAGACTAAATCGATAAAGGATTGTTAGTAACCTTTGCGTTTCTTCATTTGCTACTTTGCCATCTATCAATATCACTCCCAACAGCACCGTTATTAGATTAGCTAAAAATATCACAAGCGGTGTGATATCTCGCTGACTCAGCTTTTGTCCTGTAATACGCGACAATAACTCAACAGTCTGAACGCTAACCCCTGAAGTATCCATAACGATTGTGAGCCGATAGAGTTTTCCTTTGTTTAGTATGCCCAAGTTTAGCTAAAGTTCATCAATTAACCGGATAAATACGGTTATTTTCCTGATTAGAAACTAGTTATGCTCAGAAAAATTAGCTTTTAGCAAAGCAGAAATATGCTGTTCCAATTTCCCCCCACAATTCAAGCTGGTATTGAGACTGGTAAATATCTACAAGTCTTTACCAATGGAATACCAATAAGTATGGCTAGAGATGCAGTTACCGGAAAGTTTATTGCTCATGCTATTAGTGCGACACTAAACAACAGCCCTCTATCACCACTGGTAGCTGTTTCTAATTTGGTGACGAGTGGGGTGCAAATGTATCAAACCAATAAAGGCTTTACATCTGTACTGAATAGTCTGCAAACTTTACAAACTAGCTTAGGAGTGCTCCAAGCCACAACAGCTTTGATTGGTGTGGGAACAGTCGCAGGTGTAGCACTAACAGCAGTCAATCTACATCAGACACTCAAGTTAAGAAAAGAAGTAGAGCAAATGCGGGTGGAGGTCAAAAATGGCTTTATTGATTTGAAACAAGCTTTAAAAGACCAAGGAGTAGAAATTAGGCAATTAATTGAGGAAGTAGCCCAAGATATCAAATTTGAACAACATCGCACTATTTTAATTCGGGCGTATGGGCTGTTTATCCAGGCTATGAACCGCTTTCGTTCAGCGATACAATTTCAAGATATTAGCCGGAGAAACGCTGAGATTGATGGTGTTCGAGGAATGTTATTTGAAGTTTTAGCAGATTACACTAATCCTCATTTATTATCAGAAACTTGTGCAGCTGGACAACTTCGCCGACTGGAATGTTCTTGGGCAATTGAACAAGCGATTGTTGCCACGTATCAAGTACAGAATGAGGTTTCAGCTGTTAGTGAGCGCCTCTCTCAATTGCAAGATAAAATCCGTAATGATGCTCTGAGTGTGATTAATCGTTGTGAATCACATGACGAACTTGATTTTCTCTTTCCAGAAATTACCCGGATTCAGAAGCATGATTTAGTACTATTGGATTCGTGGCACAATCATGTTTCTTGGCTACAATCTCTTCCGTCATCAGATTTAAAACTGTTAAGTAGTTCTGGCTTAAACACTTCAGAAATCATTGTTAGTTCAGAGGTTAATCAAACCACCTCAGCTAATTCAGTACCACCCGAACAATTAATATATGAAGAGTTAGCAGAAAAGTCTCATTTCTACTCTTTACGTGACCAGTTATTATTTATGTTCGAGCCTGAGCGACGTCAGGAGTATGAATTTTATATTAGTCAACAAGCTAAAATTTCAGGTTATAGAACATTAGTTACTTCTA
This sequence comes from Rhizonema sp. NSF051, assembly GCA_029379265.1. GTDB lineage: Bacteria > Cyanobacteriota > Cyanobacteriia > Cyanobacteriales > Nostocaceae > Rhizonema. The sequence goes on along the minus strand of JAQYWN010000614.1, from coordinate 1,946 downwards.
ATTTGGAACAAGCATCTGACTTAACTGTTGCTAATCTTTATTCCTACTTTAATATCCGAGATAAATCAAAAGATGTAGTAGAAAAAGTTACATCCAATTGAATATTTTAGCACAAATCACACGAGGTATAGCAGTGTGATTACCTCCTTTGAGCCAAAAGGTAAAAGAGAAAGACTTATCTGGTAAGCCTTTCACCCATTTCAGATGGTAACTTTATTTCGGTGACTGGCGTACTAGGCGCTCATTCGCTTTTCCAAGTACTGCCCAATCATCAGCTGTTCCCCAGCACGAGAGATGATCGATTGGCGCGTGCGGTATTGACTGCCAACTAGCTTTAATTCTTCTTCAAATACCGAACCGTTGTATTCGGTACGCAAACACAAAGTTTTGGGGTTGGGGAAGTAATACTGAGCGGTGACTGGTTTGGGTGTGGCAAAACCGCGATCGCGATACAATGTATTTCCCTTAACCCCAAATAATGTTGAACCTTTAGACTCCTTTTTTCCCGTAACTGAATTTGTATTCCAAGTCACTTCAGCACCAAAAGTTAAACTGACTAAATCTGGCAAACCATGCATCTGCGCCATTGAGTGCAATTCATCGCATCCCGCTTCTAAAAATCGGATAGTGATGATACTAACCATTTCCTTCGTTTCGCCTTCCGGTAGAGTGTAATATCGCCTTTCGGAGCGCCATACCCCTACAGATTCTTGAAAAAACTTCGCCAATAAAGCTTCGTCAGAGATTTGGGCAGTTTTTAACTGTGATGTCACTGATTACCTTCCTTACTATGAAACGACAATTAAGTGTTGAACGTGTATACACTAGGTCCGTACCAAATACCAGAGTTGTTTATATTTCTTAATATAAAGTAGAGATTTTGAGAATTACTGGTAGTTTTGTTACAACACGATCTAGAAAATGGGCAACCAGAAGTAGAGAATAGGGAAATAAGGGAAGGAGAACGTTGGTAAAAATTCTTTTTTCAATTACCTAAAACCCTTTATTCATAAGCAGTTTGAACAGCTTACGTTTTTGCGAAGAGTACAAAGGGTTAATTAGTGTTTCTCAGCCTATACCTTTGGATAGATTTAAGTAGTTTATGGTCAAAAATAGTTAAAAAAAGCAATTCTTATTTAAAAAACAAATATAAGCGTGATTTTCAGCGTTGTAACTCTAATTTTTTGAAGATAACATGGAAAATAGTTACTTAGAAGCTTCTTACACTGCGCTGAGCGTCAGTTTTTTATGGACATTCAGTTAATCAACATCGGTTTTGGCAACATCGTGTCTGCTAACCGAGTCGTTGCCATTGTCAGTCCAGAGTCCGCTCCGATTAAGCGAATCATTACCGATGCACGGGATAGAGGTCAACTGATTGACGCAACTTATGGTCGTCGTACTAGGGCTGTAATTATTACTGATTCCAGCCACGTAATTCTTTCAGCAATTCAACCGGAAACGGTAGCGAATCGCTTTGTTGTGTCCCGAGAGCATCAAGGTGTAGATAAAGCAGTAGATAATTGATTGGGCTTTGCTGAAATGAAAGCCCTCTGCTCAAATTTACATGTCCGTTTTGAGAAAAAAAATGAGATCGGCACGTGCATAACTTGTTCGTGCCTCTTTTCATGCCTGAAAAAAGATTGAGCCAACAGTCGTCAACCGAATAGGTTTCCACATGTATCACTTCGGTGTGATCTCATCAGATATTCGAGATTTTTTATGTCAGTTGCTTTGATAACGGACTCACCTTATTTTCCGCACATAAGTATCCTGAAATACAAAATAATAGAAGATCCCTACTCATATACTTGGCAAAGAATCTCTTTCTCCCTTGAATTTTAATACTTATAAGAATGGGATGATACTAGTATAGAAAAAACGGATGTTAGCAAACTGAATGCGAGATCGCCTATTTTTGTTACATCAGTAGTACTATGTGAATT
>JAQYWN010000613.1 GCA_029379265.1 Rhizonema sp. NSF051 | reverse complement strand
CAAAGCCTTATCCTGCAAGGCATCGACACACTCCAACGAAAAATATAGGGTTTCATCGATTTGGCGGAGTGTGTCGATGAGCATGTTACAAAACCTCCTGAATTCTTCCAAAACCTAGAGAACGTAATACTTTGGCGAGGATATGGGTTCAACACTAACAATGTTTAACACTCAAAGAAGTAGCCGACTGGGAGATCGCATAAAATTCCACCTTAGACATCAGATGGGTGAACAATTTTTTTTGACGATCGCTAAAAATTGCGGCCTTCCTGCTCAACAGAAAAAACACTCAAATACACGAATTCGCCTAAAACCCCCTATCAAATTGGATTACTGAGTGTACTCTTGATGATGAATATTATATACAACAACCACTATTCTTTTCAGTAGTAAGAATTAATACTTTGTGAAAATATCAATTTTTTTCGTTGGTGAGGGCGAACAGCCGTTCACCCGTGGCTCAAAACATCACATTGATTAGTCAATAAAATCACTACCGGAACCGTATTTCCAACTATCAATCCAGCGATGGCAGTAATATTGGGGAATGCTGGGCAAATTTTTTATCCACGGTTCTAGGGTTTGACTTGCCCAAAATAAACCAGAATAAATACCTAAATTACTGTAATGCACCATCCAATCGAGTAAATTTCCCAAACCGACTTGGGGAATTATCTTGGCAACTAATATCGGTTGAACTAAAGCTGTTTTTAATAGTGTTTGCGTGAGTGCGAGAAACTGCACGACATCTTGTAAAAATGGTTTGAGAACGGATTCCCCTAATTCTTGCATTTGTTGAAATACGACAGACAGCAGTTGGTTAATTTGATTCGGAGCGATTTTTTGATTCACACCAACGCTCATTGCCTTTTGAAATAACCACGTCACGGATAAATTGGGTTGATAAGGTTGCAGCAGTGCCAATGCTTTGACAGATAGTTGATCGGTTTGCAGTGCCTCGTGAGTGCCCAGTGTCAAACGTTCTAAGTGACGTACCATTGCCCCAAAACCACCGAAACTCACCGGAGATTGGCTACCACTACTATCTCCCACAGGCAAAATACGACTCCAAGGTGTTTTGAGTGGATGGCGATATGAAGGAAAAAAGCCAAATAAGGCTCGTTGAAAGGTAAGTTGGTGTAATTCTACACCCTGATATTCTGGCATGAGATGCAGATATTCCTCAAAAAGAGCTTCTAAGCTCATACGATGGGGATGTGCATCCATATAAGTAAATAAGTAGGTGGTTCTACCATCTCTGGCTGGAAATGCTTCCCAAAAGTATTGACATTGGTTGCTCAATGGTGTAAAAGATAATATTAGGTCCCCAGTATCGTTTTCGGGGAAACCTTGGGCGCAAGTTCCCACAACTGTACAAAATGCATCCGGTTTCTGCCCCTGGCGTGCTTGCAGTGTTATTGGCGAAAGATGTCCCATCGCATCAATTAACAGCCGGGTTTTGAAATTGTCAAGAGCGTTAACCATCACTCCATCTGGATGAACCACGGCTTCGGTAAAAGGAGTCTGTTCAAATAACTTTCCGCCTGCATTCAGAAATCGCTGCTTTAAAGTTTCCAATAAATAAACTGGATCGACGCCGATATTTAAGACATCCTCTACCCAAACTTCTGTACCGCCCAGAAAACTCACTCTCGCTTTTGGATAATCAGTGGCGATCGCCTGCCCTAGTTCATCAGCCGTAAGCAAATTCAACCTCAAAAACACTTCCAACTCTTTACGGGAAATGTTCCACTCTTGCTCTCTACCCCGCAGAGTTGCTCTTTCAATCAATGCCACTCGCACCCCAATCAATGCCAAGGCGCAACCAATAAAAATGCCTAAAGTTCCACCACAAATGACAACATCCCAGTCTAGCGATCCTAACGGCTGCGAGTTTTCTTTGACGACTGCTGGCACAGGTGCATTACCTTCTCTCAAAGATGCCAAGATGCGATCGCTTCGCCGCAACCCGGATAAAACATCTCCAGGTAGTTGAGAGAGAATCTCTTCTGTTAGGGACATAGGGATTTACTCAGTAGACAAATTTATGTAGTTTTTAGTATGCGATTCTCAAATATGACACTTGTAAATCGCAGTTCCGCTTCAGAGCTAAACTACAATATTAGGATAAATTGAGTAGGGGCGAACGGTGAGACAGCCCTGCAGGAGGGTTTCCCTCCGTAGGGGACTGCGAATCCGAAGGGCTGTTCGCCCTTACGATGGGTTCATGTGTTGCAAACATTTTTGAAATTGGTATAAGTTTTTCGATTGACAGAGAAAATAAAATCATCTCGCACTCTATGCAACGCCCAAAATTCCTCTAGTCGTCAACGATTCCGAACAAGTCTAACCACCGTTGCCACTAACTTTTCTGGGTAAAGAGGCTTAGGTAAATGCTCTTGAAACCCGGAAGAGACTGCAAGTTGCTGATCAAAAGTTCGTGCAAAGGCAGTCAAGGCGATCGCGGGAATTTGTCCACCTTGTTCTGGTGTCCATGATCTCACCTGACGCATGAGCGCATAACCATCGATATCAGGCATACTAATGTCACTGACTAACACATCTAGTTTTTCCTGTTCTAGAACTTGTAATGCTTCAAATGCGGAGGAGACAGCAATCACATTAGCTCCCTGTTGCTCTAATACGAAAGCAACAAAATCTCGTGAATCTGCATCATCATCAATGACTAAAATCCGTACTTCGGAAAGGGTTAAGAAATTAGGTGCTAAGATGGCAGAGTGAAAGTTTTCATCCGTTCTCTTTAAACTTTCATCGTGAACAAGCGGTAGCTTGACGATAAATGTTGCGCCTTGATTCTCACCAAGGCTTTCAGCTTGAATAATGCCGCCATGCATTTCAACGATATTGCGGACAATTGCTAATCCTAATCCTAATCCACCAAATTGTCTAGTGATGCTGCTATCTGCCTGCCGAAAGTAATCAAAGACATAAGGCAAAAACTCAGTGCTAATCCCCTTACCTGTATCGCTGACGATGATTTGAGCATAGCCATCTTCAGTCTGTGCTAGTCTCACGTCTATTGTTCCGCCATTAGGTGTAAATTTTACAGCATTAGTCAGGAGATTCCAAACAACTTGTTGCAAGCGAGTAGAATCACCCATGATACTTCCCATATTGGGTTCAAAGGCTGAATTGACTTGAATCGACTTGCTTTGAGCCGTAAAATGCAGAGTTTCTAATGCTGCCAATACTATAGATTTTAAGTTGACATTCGTCGTATTAATTGTCAATTTGCCTTGTAAAATTTTAGATATATCCAGCAAGTCTTCAATAAGTTGAGCCTGTAACTTAGCATTGCGTTCGATGATCAAGATTGCTTGAGTCGTCTTTGCCGAGTCAAGCTTCGGCTTTTGCAATAACTGAGACCAACCGAGAATAGCATGAAGTGGGGTGCGTAACTCATGAGAAAGTACAGCCAAAAATTCATCTTTGATTCGATTAGCTGTTTCTGCTTTAGCCCGTGCTGCTTGTTCTAATTCCAATAATTTTGCTCGTTCTTGTTGTATTTGTTTTTGCTCATGTATATCTGTACAAGTCCCTAACCATTTAACGACACAACCTTGCTCATCTTTGAGCGGTAAGGCTCGCGCTAACTGCCAGCGATAGGAACCATCAGTAGCCCGTTTGAAACGGTACTCATTTTCGTATAAAGTGCCTTTTTCTACTGCCTTTAACCACACTTTATAAGCATGATGTACGTCATCTGGATGCAATACTGCTAACCAACCAGAACCCAAAGACTGTTCTAATGTGAGTCCAGTATAATCATACCAGTTTTGGTTAAAGTAATCACATTTGCCCTCAGCACTCGTTGTCCAAATAAGTTGAGGAATTGCCTCAGCCAAGTAACGATAACGCTTTTCACTTTGTCGTAATGCTTCTAAAACACGCTGACGCTCAGTGATTTCTTGATGTAATTGTTCGTTAGTTTTGGTAATTTCATGTGTACGAAGAGTCACCAACTCTTCTAAATGATTCTGGTATTTCCTGAGTTCTTCTTCTACCCGTAATCGTTCCGCTATTTGTGTTTGAAGTTCTTGGTTTGCTTGTTCTAGTTGACTCGAACTAGGAATTGCTAGTAATTGTGGGACGGAAAACACCAGTAGCACGGCTGTAGACAAAGAGATAACAGCAGTGAATGCTTTGACTAACCCTGATACCCAGTAGGTGGGATACCAAAGTGTCCAAATTTCTATAATATGAGTACTGCCACAAGCTACAATAAATGCACTGAATAAAAGAAAAATCCAATCAAAAGGCAGATCGTGCCTCTTGCGGACAAAGTAGAATAGTGTCGTTGGGATAGAGTAATAAGCTAGTGCAATGAGTGCGTCAGACACTATGTGGAGCAAAACTAAATCAGTTTTCCACAGATAGCAATGTCCATGGGGGATAAATGGTCCAGAGCTAAACAAATTCATCCATAATTCTGACATATAGATTATAATTTCGTCATTTGCTAAACAGGTCAGTAGTATACAGCGATAACGCTGCTATATGTAGCGGACTCATGGCAGGAAGGTATAGAGACTTGTGCATTTATACTAAATTTTAAATACCTCTGTTTGGAATAAGTCAAGAGGTAAAGGAAGCGATCTGCGCTTCGCTATCGCCTCAAATTTTCCTAGCTATCAAACCATAGTACTGGAACGCTGAGTACGTAGACTCTCTATAGCTGTTTGCCTTATATAGCGCTCAAATTATATCATAAGACCATACAACCAAACACACCAGTCCTTGTCATTATGTATACTTGTTTTAAAACTAAACTAAGTAGATATATTAGATAAAGTTTTATTCCATCAGTGTAAGCATAATTTCTTCTTTTTCCCTTATTAATTTCGACAATCATCTTCGCACTGGCTCACGTGCTCTTATAAACTCTCCCAGCTTCCGTGTGCCGAGAAGGAGGAGGTTGATCTGTTCAGTTGTGGCGAATGTATTTTTGGCGACTTAAATTCATAGATCTTCTAGATTGCAGATACTTAACAATTTTCATTTCTGTTTTTGGAGGAAATCGAACAAGCGAGTCGTCTCTTTCACGGAGTGATTCAATTGCAAAGTTCTTGAATTTCACTAAAATGCTTACCGCGCAATCCGGATAGATTATTTTACGTGGTAGGATGACTTTTGATGCTTCAACATTTTTAATCAAAGATATACCAGCATAAAATTCTAAAG
>JAQYWN010000612.1 GCA_029379265.1 Rhizonema sp. NSF051 | reverse complement strand
TAATATATGCATTCTATTTTCTTTGGAGAAATACTCCCAGACAAGTTTGGTTATTTATTTTCACATTAACTGGTGTAACATCGCTAGCAGTTGTTCTACCTGATTTAATTGTTGGAGGAAGACGTTCGGCTTTAGATCGATATATGTTTCCTTGTACTTTAGGTATTCAAGTTACAGTTGCTTATTTGCTGGCTACTAAAATTTCCTTAGCTTCAAGTACACTGCGTGTAAAATCATGGCAACTTATCACAGTTCTACTTATTTCACTCGGTATTTTGTCTTGCACAATTAGTGGCCAAACTGAAAGCTGGAATGGTCAAGAAGACTTCATTATTCAGTCATCTCGTATTATTAACAAAGCAACTCACCCGTTAATAATATCAGATGATGACATAGTTTCTGGATTAATGCCTTTAAACTATAGGCTTGACACTCATGTCAGATTAATGCTAGTCGCTCAACCAAATCAAGTAGCAATTCCTGAAGGGTTTAGTGATATATTTCTATTTTCTCCTTCCCAAGAATTACTGTCCTTTATGCAAAAGAAAAGAGAATGGCAGATTAAGCCTATTTACCAAAGTTCCTACTTAAATATTTTCCTATGGAAAGCTTCATCTCCTATGACTCTTTGGAAACTTTAACAACAAAGAACACACAAGCGACTTCGCCGTGATGAACACCGCCAATAACTAAAGCGTAAACAAAGCTGATTACCAGAGCGCTTCGGCCTGCGGCGGGCTACGCCTACGCAACCCTTTGACTCAACCATCAGACAACAACTTATCAATCTCTGCGCTTAGCTATGGAATTGTTGGGCTGCCGTTGAGCGTCAATGTGCGACATGTTACACAAATTTTTGGTTTTCTTATATAGCTGCCGATCTCCCACGCGGTTCCGCTTTGTTCCAACATAAGGAGAGTTCCTACACTATGCCAGTTGTGCAAGTCCTGTTACAGTACAAAAAAAGTTAAAAATGATGAAGTATAATGAAATTGTCTAAACGCTCGATCATGCTACTCGTTGCTTTGATAATCGGTAGTCCCAATATAGGAAAGCTTGCGACTGCGCTGGCTCAGCCCAATTTTAGAGAAGATTTGTCCAAGGCAAGAGTGACCATTAGAAAGACTACACTTACCTTGTAGCCACTTTACTTATCACCAGATCGGAGAGCAATAATGTCGAAGGAAAAAAACAGCAAAAAAGAAGCCAAAAAACCAAAAAAAGATCCCGATAAAAAAAAGGAAAAAAAAGAACCAAAGAGACATAACGGTTAGTCAACCATAGTCTATGTGGGGGTGCGAATCTTTCAAAGTCCTACAGGTACTTAGGGTATAGGGCAAAGATCTGAATAAGGGACTTGCAAAAAAAGAATGCGAAGAGTGATAGGGCAGTCATTAGTCATTAGTATTTCTCTTACCAATGACTAATGACTGCCTCTACTTTTATTATTTTGGTGGGCTTTAAACCTAGCCCTGATAAGATTACACTTTTTTATATATATGCCCGTCGTTGGCGAGCTTACTTCTGACAAGTTTTTTGTCAAAGAGGCGATCGCAAAGAGTGAGAAAACTTTTTAGTTGATTGAATTTGGTCTAAATTAAAGTTACACCAAAAAAGCCTTATTAATGCGACAGTTAACATTTTCACTGATAACCGCGATCGCCCTCGGTACAACACTCATTAGTTGCAGCACGCTCAGCACAGACGTGTATGAAGCCACAGCACTTACCAAGTATACCTGGAAAGTGAAATATGCGACGGACTTAGCCAATGACACATCACCGCGCTTTGAAACCTTCGCTACCACCACCTTACTTAATCGTAATGGCAATAAACCTTCGTCAGCAGTCACAGGACCTGATGACAAAGGTTTATGGTGGGCTGCTCTACCGCCGAGACCGACCGTTGATGAAGTGCAACAACGCCTCAGTCCTCCTCAATCCGAGGCAAGTAAGCCCGAATTGTTGAAATCTGTGGAGTACAAGCTAACATATGGAGTAGGCGACCAACAGAAGACTTTACCCACCAACTATGATGTCTACCGACAGGTAGTGAAGGCATATCCATCGCACACTCCTTTAGAGTTGACTTTGGGAGTAAACGAGGATTCAGTGGAAAAAGCTGAGCCTACGGGTAAGTAAGTCTGTGTAGAAAGTAACGAAAAGTTAAAATCAAGTAATAAGTTAAATTTAATACATTGCAGACTGTGTTTTCCTCTTTTTCCCCTCGCTTTTACCCCGAGGGAAAAATTTGTAAAAAACGAACAAACCTTTTTAGTTATCTGTTTTAAACCAGGTATTTTTCATCGACTTTAGTCTTACACTTATACAAAAATGGGTTCCAATTAAAACCCAACGAAAAAGTCTTTTTCAGCGCGTCAAAACTCGTTATATCATTTACATCTAGTCCAGATAATCACTCATTCTTGAGCGTTATTGATTAATTGTTAATGGTTAATTACAATTAACCATTAACAACCTCACAGATATGATAAGTATTTAACCAGACATGCTATGGTTTGAAGCCTGAGCGTCGCAGCTATTCTTCTTGATGGTGACGGTGACGATGATGGTGATTGTGATTGTGATTGTGATGCTCTTGAGACACCTCTTCTTCACCCTCTCCTTCACCATGTACACGCTTATGAACTGCGCGATGGATTGCGTTATCAACCATTAAATCAACTTCAGTTGTAACTGCAGCCTCAATTGAGCTACCACCAGGAACACGAGAAAGGATGCCATGAATAATTCCATTTACCGCTTTGTTTGCTGCAGTATCAAGCACAGCATCAATACCCAACTCAGCAGCTTGTTTAGCTTTATTGTGCTCATGCATGTCAGACATGATTTTTCCTCTCCGTTTATAAAATTTAGAGAATTTATCAGAAAAACACTTGAAATACTTAACACAAACTCATGATTTAACAAATGCTAGCTTGATTACATTATAACTTGTTTTAACTTTCTATCGGTTATCTAATTGTGATCACTAGTTGATACTTCATCCCAGACTCAAAGCCGAGTGCCTCCTGCCCTTATATTCATTATACTACAATACTGTTGGCCAAGTCAAAAAACCTTAAGTTTTGAGTGGGTCAGTTGAGAAATGACTACAAACTAATGTCAGTCTTTGTTCCATGAGTTCGACCAACTCATATCTAACTGATATTTAAGACTACAATCTCCCGTGTTGTGATTCTAGATAATTCTCAAAAATTTAACTGTCACCTACTTTTTTTGCCCTGCCTTTAAAAGTAGGTTAGGAGACTTTTCGTTTTTGACCCGGTATTCCTCTCACCACTGACTTGAATGCTGATCAGTGTGCGATCGCACTTGAGAGCTAAAGCCGATTAAGTCAGGCATAGCCCCGCTAATACACCAGCTTTCAGAGATTCAAGGCGTTATACCATGAAGACGACAGACATTTTACACTCTTTGAACCGCCTCCAAGTATGATAAATTATAGAGTCGTTCTGAAAAAGTCTAAAAGTAAGGTTATGGAAGTTTTGACGCTAGGTTGGGTTTCGCTACTGGTAGTTTTTACCTGGTCAATTGCAATGGTAGTTTGGGGTCGTAACGGACTGTAGAAGAATTGTGGAGAATTCAGTCGTAAATATTTTGGCGTTGGCTGCTTTGGTGCTTCTGGTATCAGTCACAGGAGGCGTTGGTTATTTGACGCTCACTGAATGGCGCGATCGCCGTCTTCGAGAACAAGAAAAACGCGACACCCGACGCAGCACCCCCTCTAAGCGCCGATAATGCATCTAGTACCGCTAACTTGAATTAAAAATTCGTCTTGCATTCGTCTTGCAAAAGAGAAGTTTCTAGGGAGCCAGTGCCCTCAAGGCTGGTTTCCCATTCCAAATGCTCGCTTAGCGCTTCTGGTTTCCTTTCAATGTGCTTGTTTCAGAGAAACTCCTTCCCTTTGAGTATAAAATATAGTGGGGGCATTTTGAAGGATTTAGGTGAGTACAGAGGCAATCATTTAATAATCTACTTAATGTCTGTTAAATACTTGCTCACAAATACAGATGGAGTCAAACACTCAAACTCTCCTGTTTTTTGAGCCAAAATCTGGATCAACTTATGATTAGCAGAAACAAAACATTGTACTTGACCTTCTTTCGCCGTCAAATAAACTCCCACATCTTCACGGGGGATGACTCCTTATGCTTCCATTCTAGCCAAAGTTGAATCCTCAATTTGGACATAACGTACTTTCAACTTCTGCCAAATCCGCCCAATAATTTCACCCCCCCAATCCTTATTCTTTAACCGTCTAGCAACTCGAGAAATTTGGTCAATTAACTCTGCGGAAATCACCACCTCAACCTCATTATTGCCTTGACTTTCCCACCCTAACCATTGCAGAATCTTACATTCAGCACTGTCTATCTCAACCATACCAATCAGATAAACATTAGTATCCAAAAAAATGACCTGGGGAATTGTTGTCATCTCATCTATTCTTGCTGCTGTTGGCGTTCTACCGCTATTTCTCGTTTCACCTCTTGCACAAGGCGGATAATTTTATCTCTCGAATCATAGCCAGCCTCAACCAACGCTTGCTTTAATCCCTGTTCCAATTGTTTTGGTGACATCAATGTACGCTGTTGATATCCACTAACGCTTTCCCAAAATTCATCGGTATCAGCTTCTGCTTCTGCAAATAAAATAATCACTCGTACTGAACTGGGTAAAGTGCCTTCAATGGGGTGATCTAAAGACAATTGCCCTTGTGCATCAATCTTCCCCGTGGCTTGGATTGCTTTCATAAAGTTTTTAGACTAATTGAGGCGTTGATGAAAACAACTTATATCCTAGCAAAACTGCTAACTTAAGTAGCTTTTTGCCCCCTGGCGAGAACTGGCTTGCCCTCAACCCTGCTGCTGGAAGGGCACTGGGATGGACACCAAGCTCAAACGGACTATTTAGGTGGGTAGACAGCCAGGGTCGAGTTATGGTTGAAAGTGTCTGGTGGATTGATGGAATATTTAACCAAAATAACTCTTCTCACGACGAAGTAGGGGAAGGATGGTTAGTGCTAGCATCAGAGGAAGCTTGGAGTCAAATCGCTAGCTACTATCAACTTCTAAAGCAGATTGTCCTTGTTAGCAGGCAATATAGCGATCAGCAAAAGTTTGCATTGAGAGAAATTTATTCTTTATGACAAAACACCAAATAATTAAATTAAGATTAGGTTTTAGGTACTTGATAC
>JAQYWN010000611.1 GCA_029379265.1 Rhizonema sp. NSF051 | reverse complement strand
AAATTAATAAGTTTTGCTAAGTTTATGAGATTTATGACCAAATCATCATCAAATAGTGAAATAAGCTGATGCGCGTCAAGACTGTCATTTGTCCTTCATGATGAATGACTCAAAGTAAGCGTGTAAGTTAAATACAAATCAGCTTAGTATCCGCCTTCAAGCTTAACGTCATTCCCAACCAAACACCAAAGTCATGATTCCGCCGAGAAAAGCCTTATTTTGTTTGTCACCACGTTATCGCCTTGATGATGAATCACTCTGGCTGGAAGGAATTGACCCCAGTCGTCATTACTGGATTGCAGTGAATGGAGACAAAAATCTTGTCGTGGCGATTCCTGGGTTGACGGTATCATCCAAAAGTGAGTTGAAGCAAATCATGTATAAATTCCGCTCGCTACAAACTGGAGAACAAATGACTTTGGTTAAAATTGCCAGTGCTTGTACGATTTACTGTGTCAGTCTTAACTGTTATGCCTTAGAAACAGAAGTTAATGGTGCTTTAGTTTGGCATCTATTTGATCGCGAGACTTTAGATAGTCTGCTGATGACGGCACATCCAAATTGGCAATGTGCGCCATCAGACATTGACTTGGGGCGGAAAATACTGATGCGCTCTTTTCAGCAAGCTATGAGCTATTAGCGATTAGCTATCTTGTAGTTGAGCTGTGCGTACTGAGAGTTCCTGTGTCTGGTTTCCACGCTGCACCTTGATTTGCAACACTTGACCGATCTGACTATTTTCCACAATGTTAAGTAACTGTTCGCTTTGAGTGACTTGTTGGCGATCAACTTGAAGAAGAACATCACCCATACGTATACCTGCTTTTGCAGCTGGGGAGTTGGGAACAACACCCGCTACTAAAATACCGTTAACCTCCGGCACTTGTATAGGAGCATTCGGGTTTTCGTTGATTTGATTTGCCAATTCAGGAGTTAAATCCTGCATTCTTACACCCAAATAAGGATGAGCAACTTTTTGACCACTTTCTAATTGGGCGGCGATTGTTTTGGCTTTATCAATAGGAATAGCAAACCCGATACCTGTCGCATCACCACGAATCGCTGTGTTGATGCCAATGACTTCACCTTGAGCATTCAACAGTGGTCCGCCAGAGTTACCGGGGTTGATGGCGGCGTCAGTTTGAATGAAGTCCAGGCGTTTATTGCCAATACCAATTAGAGCGCTGGAACGTTTGAGGGTACTAATAATGCCCAAAGTGACGGTGTTATCTAGTCCCAATGGATTACCCACTGCGATCGCCCAGTCTCCCACCTGCACATCTGAGGAAGAACCTAAAGACGCTACAGGCAAATCACTACCTGCATCAATCTTAACAAGGGCTAAATCGGTAACTTCATCAGCTCCTTGAACTTTACCTACAAAAGTACGACCATCTTTCAAGCGGACTGTTACCTTATCTGCCTTATCGACAACGTGGGCATTAGTTAAAACTAATCCATTTTTGTTAATAATAAAACCCGAACCCAACCCGCGCAATTGCTCTGTAGGTATTTGCTGGGGGAAGCCATCACCAAAAAATCTCCGATAGAAGGGATCTTCTGAGAATGGATCAGCAATGCGATGAGTAATAGTTCGCTCAGTATCAATTCTGACGACTGCTGTCCCAACACGATTTACAGCTGCGGTGACAAAACTACTCGCGCCTATAGCAGCAGATGCTGGCGATTTGTTTTGAGTTACTGTGGGAGAGTCCTTGGGGACAAAAGCTACAGCCGATTCTGCATAAGATGGTGTTCCTAGCAGGGTACCTAATAAGAGTAAAGTTCCTATAAGTACACTAAATACACGGATAGTGCTTTTACGTATAAACGGGGATAAGTGGAATTGCATAACCTCAACCTAATTTTTCAGATCACAAAGTTACTGAACAGAACTTACGCAAAAATTGCTCTAAACGCGTAATTTATCGAACCGCCCTTCGGAGCGCGTAGTGTCTCCCCGAGTGAGAAGACAAGGAAGATCGCTGCGAAGAGCGGATGACGCTACGAACGTCACTAACGCTACGCTAACACCAGTCGCCTGGGCGTGGGAAAACGCCTCTAGCACGCTGGTTCACCAAGACGCTGTGAGTGTACTCTTGTGTTCGTATGTACGTAAGTCTTATAAAGTGCTCTATAGCAATCCTAAATGATTCATGAACAAAAACATGATAGGTTACTAATGGTTAATTGCTGATTCTTAATTACTAATCAACATTTCAATTTTGCTTGCAGGTCTGTCCACGTCACATCTGTTAAACTTGGTAAGACAACATGAGCAGCTCCAACTCGCTCAGAGGGACCAAGTCCTACCGCCCACATACCTGCTGCTAAAGCTGCTTCAATGCCTGCGGCTGCATCTTCTACAACCACACATTGTGCTGGTTCAAGTCCCAACTGATTGGCTGCAAACAGAAATAAATCGGGCGCAGGTTTAGGATGCTGCACGCTATAACCATCAGCAATCGTATCTACGCGATCAGCAATACCCAGTTTTTCCACGACAGTATGAGCATTTTTACTAGCTGAGCCAATAGCTATTTTAATCCCTGCTTGCCGCAGTTCTGCTAAGAAAGCAAGTGATCCTGGCAACAAATCCTCTGAAGAGATATTCTCTATGGATTCCACATAATAGCGGTTCTTGCGATCCATCATCTCTTGGATTTGAGCTTCGGAATATTGCTTCTTGCCAATAATAATTAACAGAGATTCGCGACGAGATACACCTCGAAGCGCTTCATTAGCCTGCCGATCAAAAGGTAATCCCTCTTCATCAGCTAGCTTCTGCCAAGCACGGTAGTGATATTCTGCTGTATCTGTTAAGACTCCATCTAAATCAAAGATGAATCCAAGAATGTTGGGGGAGTGAGTCGTGGGGGAGGGCATCTGCGTTACGGAGTCAGTGCTGAATGAGTGTTTGTCTGTATAAGTCTTTGGCGTTGGGGAGTCGGAAGCAGAGGAAGTTAATTTTTCCCCGACTTCCTCTGCTGCCGATCGCAAATCGAATTCATGCCATTTGCCACACCAATGAAGCTTGAACTTTAGACGCTTCCAACCGGGAGGTAGGTGGGGGTTGGCTACGGGGCCATCTTGTGTTAAGTTGATTCCACCAAATCCCCAAATCACGGCTTGCCAAACGCCACCAGCACTCGCACCATGAATTCCTTCATGAGCATTGCCTCGTACATCTTCAAGATCTACCATGGCTGCTTGCATAAACCGTTGGTAAGCTTCTACTGATTTGCCTAAGTCTGAGGCTAAAATGGCGTGAATTGCCGGTCCGAGGGAGGAACCATATGTAATATCAGTACGAGGGGCATAGTAATCCCAGTTTTTCTGCAACACTTCTGGGCTATAGGGACGCTCTGGTGATTGTCGCATTAAAGACAGCAGCATCAATACATCTGGCTGTTTGAGTACCTGCCGCTTGTTGCATCCTTCTATTCCTAGAATCGCTTGCATCGACTTGGTACGGGGTTCGTATTCCTCTAGATTGATGTCTTCTAGTTTAAAAAATCCCTCGAACTGCTCGATAAGTCCAGTAGACTGGTCGTGGGGAATCCAGATATTTGTCGCAATGTCTTGCCAACGCGATCGCCGTTCTGAAGTTAAATTAAGTTTTAGTTGTAACTCAGTAGCACGAGAAGGAAAGTTACTACATAGCCAATCATAGACAATGATCGCCTTGGATAAATGCCATTGCACCATTTTATTGGTGAAGGCATTATTATCAACTTTTTCGTGGTACTCATCCGCACCAATAACTTCGCGAATCTCATACCGTTCTTGCTTAGTGTTCCACTCAACGCGACTCATCCAGAAAACAGCAGTGTCTAAGATAATTTCTGCACCATAGAGTTGCATCCACTCCGAGTCGTCTGTTGCTTGCCAGTAGTACCAAATGGCGTAGACGATATCAGAACTGATGTGAATTTCGCGATCGCGACACCAAATCCGGATATCTTCACCATAGGGATCGTGAGGCAGTGCCCACCGGGGTGTTACTTCATCACCCGTTTCAGCACTTTCCCAAGCATACATTGCTCCTTTATACCCGTCATTGGCGGCTTTGCGTTGTGCCCCATTTATAGTGTGGTAGCGGTAAGTCAATAATTTCCGGGCAGCTTCTGGCTGAGTGTAAGTGAAGAAGGGAAGGATAAATATTTCTGTGTCCCAAAAAACATGACCGCGATAACCAAATCCAGATAGTGTTTTCGCCGGTATACTAACTTTGTCATCATGCGGTGAAGCGATTAATAGTTGAAAGAGATTGTAGCGTACGGCAAGTTGAGCCTTCGTATCTCCTTCAATCAGGATGTCGCTTTTGTCCCAAACTTCCTCCCAAGCTTGTTCGTGGGCTGCTATTAAACTTGAGTAGGAAGGAATTTGTCTCAGTTTTGCTTGCGCTGCTAGAAGTGGTTCTTTTACTTCTCTTGATGTAAAAACTGTGATGAATTTTTCTACCGTTACAGTTTCTCCCTTATATGGTTGGAAGGTGGTGGTTAAAGTAGGATAACCTGGAGCGCTAGCAACTTGAAACGTTGCCTCAGTCCCTGCAATTCTCATTCCCGCAGTCATACCTAGTTCTATACGGGAACTCCGAGTCCGGACTTGCAACCATATACCTTGGTCAGTTTTGCCTTGATCTAACAATTCCCAATGGTTAAACCCCTGATTTTCCGGATAGCCATTAATACTTCCTTGAATTTCTATGCTCACACCATCACAATCCACTGGTGTTAATTGGCAGCGAACTCCCAGTACATTTCTATCTGCAAGACTGGCAAAACGTTCAAGGTGGATGTCGATAATTTTTCCCCCAGGACTACGCCATCGTACCCTCCGGCTGAGGATACCACGATGCAAATCAAGTTGACGCTCATAGCTCAGTATCTCCCCTCGATCCAAGCGGAAGCGATCGCCGTCCACAATTACGACCAATGGCAGCCAGTCCGGGCAGTTGACGAGTTCTGTGTACACAACTGGCACATCGTCATAAACACCGTGAGCTAAAGTAGCAGGTGATGCACGCGGATACCCTTCCTCAAACGCTCCTCGCGTTCCCAAGTAACCATTGCCAATTGTGAATACAGTTTCTCTAGAGTGCAACTGGTCAGCATTAAACCGAGTTTCGTACAAGCTCCAGTCTGTATAAATAAAATCTTGTAAGCGACCTGTTGTATTCATTGGTGGGGGAGTGGGGAGTGAGGGTATTCTAGTAGGGAGTGGGGGCAATACGGTTCAGATA
>JAQYWN010000610.1 GCA_029379265.1 Rhizonema sp. NSF051 | reverse complement strand
AATATTCACTCTATCAACAACTGTGATTTTTTACAAATGATTTAGGATTGCTATATATGACAAGAGTGGAGGGAGAGAATAGTCGTTTAAGGCATAATCTCGCGCTCGACTACATCGTAAAACTTTTTGTTATTCGCGCATCCGAAGAAATGCTTAAATATTCAATTAGGTTAGTAATACATTATCTTAAGTATGGGTCAGTGGCGCTGCGGGCGCTATGCGCCCGCAAGCTTGAGGCGATCGCCTGATTCATATTTTGGTTCAGCAACGCCGAAAAATCACTCCTCTTGGTGAACGCTTGCCTGTTGAAGTTATTCTCAATACGGTGAAAAAAGCCTATGCCAATCAACCCGATGTCACAATTGATCGGATTTATCTATCCGCAAAACCAAATGCTCCGGCGACTGTTGTTCCGAGGAAAAAGGACACTGATTTGGCGGAAGTCTACGTTAACCCATGCAATGGAGTGGTTCTGGGAAACTCTAAGGAAATTTTTACTCAGAGATTTTACCAGATAGTCTATGAACTCCATTACGCTCTGTTGTCAGGCAAAACTGGCTCCGCCATCGCTGGCATTGTTGGTTTGCTAATGTGTCTTCTCAGCGTGAGTGGCATTCTCCTTTGGCCTGGGTGGAGAAAACTGCTCAATGGGTTTAAAATCAAGCTAGATGCTCATCCCAAACGCCTTTACTTCGATATTCACAAAGTAGTGGGCATTGTCACAGCCATATTTATTGCCCTTACAGGCTTCACTGGTTTCTGCTGGAATTTCCCTGAGTTCACAACACCTATTATCTATGCTGTGACATTTACTCACAAGCCAGCTTCTGAACCAGTCTCTAAGCCTGTTCCCGGTAAAAGTCCAGTGGCACTCGTTGAGCAACTAAAAACTGCTCGTACTCTGTTCCCTCAGGCAATGTTGGGGACGATTTACTTTCCTCGTAAACCAGAAGATGCTTTGAGTATTCGCTTTAAGTTACCCGAGGATGATGATGAGAATGGGCAAAGTTCTGTTTATCTCGACTCTTACTGTGGTGAGGTTTTAAGAGTGGATAATTTCTTGAAGATGTCGTTGGGCGATCGCGTTCTCAATTCTTTTACTCCCCTACACTATGGGACATAATATGAAAGCTCCTCTCCCAAGATCTTCAAGACACAATTGTCATTCCTAGAATCAGGCGATCGCCTGATTCTAGGAAGATAAGTATAAACATTTACAAGAGCAAAAGATTAGTGCTAAAGTTACCTTTTTTTCTAGGCTTTTCTTGCTAAATCAAGGGTACTCGGCTTCATACTGAGTGATTAAAATATATCATTTTTTTAGGTATGCAAGATGTGAGAGCAGTAGTCTTAAAAAAAATTATCAAGATATTTAAATGCAAAAATGACTTTAATGAAGAATACTCTTAATTAACTTGAGTTTAACTTGTCTTGCCTTTAATAAAATTAATTCCTATCTACATTCATGTAAAATTTTGTAAAAAAAAGAGGCTGGGAAGCTATAAAGTTCTTTATATCCTAAATAAAGACTATAAACATTTGGTACGGTTGATTAAAAATTTGAGAAAACTTGCAATTAATTATCAGTAAGCTTGTGCTAAGCTATAAACGTTCCATAATTGGTCTAACAGCCCTTACAACCTGGTTTCTGTGAGTCAAAATTACGGAAGCTAGGTTTTTTATCCTGAGTTATACAAGAATTCTGTCTTATTTTGGTTAGTGAATGGGCATGAAATCGCGTAGACTTTATTTTTGAACCTATTGACAAGACTTTTCATTAATGTTTAGATGATTCAGAAGATGTAGTAAACAAGCAACCAACAATAGAAGAGGAGTGTTCAAGCTGTAGTGCTTGGCTTAAACCTAAATCAAAGTAAATGTATATTTAAATATAATTGCTTTGAAAAACTTAAAAGAGCCAAGATTCTATTTCAACACTGCTTTACGAAAAGCTGTATCTACGGTGTCTATGCAATTGGTTGAAATATGGACGCTCCAATACTCTGCTTGGAGTGTCACTAGCAATATCTAGACTTACTTTTTGTAAAGTCTATTTATTTTCAGAACTAAATGGGAATGTCTTCTCCCATACTTGTAGTTTTTAGAATGAGGTAAGAATTACGTAATGCAGACATACGGTGATACTGATGTAACATATGATTGGTGGGCTGGCAATGCCCGCTTTGTCAACCTCTCTGGCTTATTCATTGGCGCTCATGTTGCTCAAGCAGCACTAACGACATTTTGGGCTGGGGCGTTTACCTGGTTTGAACTCTCCCGTTATAACCCCAACATACCAATGGGGGAACAGGGACTGATTTTACTCCCCCACTTAGCAACTTTAGGTTTTGGTATAGGAGAAGGGGGTCAGGTCGTAAACACTTATCCTTATTTCGTCATTGGAGCTTTGCACTTAATCTCATCTGCAGTCCTTGGTGCAGGTGCGCTCTTCCATACCTTCAAAGGTCCAAAAAATTTAGAGGATGCAAAAGGACGCGCTCGTAAATTCCACTTTGAGTGGGATGATTCAAAAAAACTTGGCTTCATTTTGGGACATCACCTGATTTTCCTGGGAGTTGGGGCTTTACTGCTAGTAGGTAGAGCTATGTTCTGGGGAGGACTCTACGACTCAACAATTCATGCTGTCAGAGTTGTTGCCAATCCCACGCTCAACCCATTGGTGATTTATGGCTATCAAACTCACTTTGCCACTGTTAATAACTTAGAAGATTTGGTTGGTGGTCATATTTATGTAGGCTTGATGCTCATTGCTGGAGGTGTCTGGCATATCCTGACAGAGCCTTTCCCTTGGGTGAAGAGGATTTTGATCTTCTCAGGTGAGGCAATTCTTTCCTATTCTTTGGGAGGGATCGCCTTAGCAGGATTTGTGGCTGCTTACTTCTGTGCAGTTAACACCTTAGCCTATCCTGTGGAATTTTACGGAGCGCCCTTAGAACTAAAATTCGGTGTTTCCCCATATTTTGCCGACACAGTCAAGCTACCACTGGGACAGTATTCGTCTAGAGCTTGGTTGGCAAATGCTCATTTCTTCTTAGCTTTCTTTTTCTTACAAGGTCATTTGTGGCACGCACTGCGCGCTATTGGTGTTGACTTCAAGCAATTTTCTGATTCTCTGAATGCTATTAGCAGTGAATCCTAAATAATCACGCATATTACAGATGCTGAAAATAGAATTCGGAATTCAACATTCCGAATTCTGATTCCTGATTCTTAATGTTCAACGTACATAATGTCTACTTGGATGACTGTACAATCTTCACTTCATTAAAAGGTGTTTAATTGTGACAATTTCTATTGATGAAACTTTTGCAGCAGACACTGATTCACCCTGGTTAGTTGGTAATGCTCGATTGATTGATTTATCCGGTCAACTATTAGGTGCCCACGTTGCTCATGCAGGCTTAATCATGTTTTGGGCAGGTGCAATAACTATAACTGAAGTGACACGGTTTACTTTCGGCGTACCAATGTATGAGCAGAAGCTAATTTTGTTACCTCATTTAGCAACTCTAGGTTGGGGAGTCGGTGCTGGTGGAGAAGTTATTGATACTTATCCCTATTTTGTGATTGGGATTTTACATTTAGTAGCATCCGCTGTTTTAGGTGCGGGTGGACTGTTTCATGTGTTTCGCGCTCCCAGGATTTTATATAATGGCGGAGGACAAGTTGCCAAGTTTCATTATGAATGGAATGACCCCAAACAATTGGGTTTGATTTTAGGGCATCACCTGATTATTCTAGGTTTAGGAGCATTTTTGCTCGTGTTAAAAGCAATGTTTTTTGAGGGAATTTATGACACTAACTTGGGAGATGTTCATCTGATAAGTAATCCCACTTTAAACCCAGTCATAATTTTTGGTTATTTATTTGGAATAAAAGATGGTAGCTGGACTCCATTAGGAATGGCAAGTGTTGATAATATAGAAGATGTGATTGGTGGTCATATTTGGATTGGATTCATACTCATTCTAGGTGGTGCATGGCATATTTTTGTACAACCTTTTGGTTGGGTACGACGACTTTTTCCGATACAAAGCGGTGAGGAAATTCTTTCGTATAGTTTGCTTGGTTTGGGTTTGATGGGTTTCATTTCGGCTGTTTTTGCTGGGTATAATACGACTGTTTTTCCCAGAGAATTTTATGGTGAATCTCGCTTATTAATGGCAAATATTCAGTTCTTTTTGGGCGTATTAGCTTTGTTGGGTTTTGGTTGGCACAATTGGCGATCGCGTCATGCCGCCAATTTTCAGCCATATATTGATGCTCAAACAATGTGAATTCACCATGACTTTCATCATGGTGGCTATGTAAAAAATCTCAATGTAGGATTGGAGAACTATCCAGATCTACAAAGTCGAAGCATTGATGACTTAATTCGGAATTTAAATACTTTGCCGGAAAGTGTTCGCAGTGCAGTTCGCAACCAAGGTGGTGGACACTTTAATCATTCCATCTTTTGGACGGTTATGAGTCCCAATGCAGGCGGTGAACCGACGGGAGCGATCGCAACTGTAGTCAACGAAGTTTTTGGCGGTTTTGAGAATTTCAAAACTCGTTTCAACGATGCGGGTACGAAACACTTTGGTAGCGGATTTGTTTGGCTTGTACGAACTGCCGACAATAAGTTTGACGATTGTCCCTGGTCAGAGGGTCACTATCCAATTATGTGCAATGATGTTTGGGAACATGCTTACTATCTTACCTACCAAAACCGTCGCCCAGAGTATCTCAAGCAGTGATGGAATACTGTAAGTTGGGATGCTGTCAACGAAAGATATGCGATCGCCACTCGCTAGGTGAGTTCTCTGAAAATAAATTAACCCCCATTAACAACTTGCCAGGTTTTCTAGCAAGTTGTCACAGTTTTACCGAATACTCAATTCCATCGTCGATCGCAAGCTCAACTGAGACAAATCCGTTAGCGGGATTACGCACATACTCTAAATAGGGCGTGAGTTCCTCTAGAGCGATGTTTAAATCGTCTGCTAGCACTACAGAACCAGGGTGAAGCCTATCCAATAAAAGGTGCAAAACATCTAGATACAGATCTTTCCAGCCATCGAGGAAGAGTAAATCGATCATACCGCCACTATCACGCAATGTTTGAAGTGCATCGCCCACACGAATCTCAGCATATTGTGATAATCCAGCTTCTTTGAGATGCTCTGTTGCTTTACTCACATCTTGCACCAGGAAAAAGTGATAGATTTTAATCACTCAGTACGAAACCC